>CANGVU010000010.1 GCA_947457325.1 Flavobacteriales bacterium
ATCACCTTCTTTGAATACTGGGAAAAGGGACCAAGTGGCTTTGATTTTTATTTTGTTATTGGAAGCTATTTGAGAAATCAATTCCTGTGCATCATTAAAGAGTTTACTTGCCTCAACACCGACAATTTCATCTTCCAAAATTTGAGGGTAAGGTCCAGCCAATTGCCATGTTTGAAAGAAAGGTGTCCAGTCAATGAATGGTAAAATGGATGATATGTAGACATCAATGGTCTGTTGACCTAAAGTATTGGGTTTGTAAATGACAGGCGCTACCTGCAAAGCATATTTGCGCGATTCCTCAATACTGAGCAGCGGATTTTTAATTAAGCTCTTGGCATAGTTTTCTCGAACTCTCTGGTATTCCGATTTGGTTTCTAATACAAAATGTTCTTTTTGTTCGGAAAGCAAATGACTGAGGTCTTGCGCAGCTGTTCCTGCATCGCGAACATACTTAATAGGACCTGCATAATGTGGATCTATCTTCACTGCGGTATGCACCAGCGATGTAGTTGCTCCTCCAATCAGAAGCGGAATGCTGAGACCTTCTTGGGTCAATAGTTTGGCCATTTCTGTCATGATTTCCAGAGATGGGGTAATGAGTCCACTCAATCCAATCACATCAACTTTTTCCGCCTTTGCGCGCGCAATAATTTGCTCATTGGGTACCATTACACCCATGTCAATCACATCGTAACCATTGCAGGCCAAGACAACGCCAACGATATTTTTTCCAATGTCATGCACATCACCTTTCACCGTAGCCAGCAGGATTTTTTTCTTTGCAGTAGATTCTCCGTTGTTCTTTTGTTCTAATAGCAATGGTTCCAAAATGGCTACGGCTTGCTTCATAACGCGGGCAGACTTCACCACTTGGGGCAAGAACATTTTACCACTCCCAAAATATTCACCTACGATATTCATTCCTGCCATTAATGGTCCTTCAATGATGGCCAACGGAGATGGATATTTTTCTATAGCTTCTTTGATGTCTTCCGCAATGTGTGTAGGAATGCCTTTAATCAATGCATCTGCCAATCGCTCTTCAAGTGGAATGCTTGATCGATCAATCACTTCTATCTCTTTCTGAGCGGTAGGTTTTATTTCTTCTGCGAGTTTGAGCAGTCGCTCCGTGGCATCAGCTCTTCTGTCCAAAACGAGGTCTTCTACTTGTTCAAGTAGGTTTTTTTCGATGTTGTCATAAATGACCAATTGCGCTGGGTTGACAATTCCCATGTCCATCCCATTTTTGACGGCATGATAAAGGAATACGCTGTGGATGGCCTCTCTTACGGTGTTGTTACCTCTGAAAGAAAATGAAACATTGCTGACACCTCCGGAGACAAGGGCTCCTGGTAGATTTTGTTTGATCCAATGCGTGGCTTGAATGAAGTCGAGTGCATTTTTTCGATGCTCTTCCATCCCAGTTCCAATGGGGAAAATATTGGGATCAAAAATGATGTCTTTCGCATCATAGTTTGCTTCTTTTGTCAAAAGTGAATATGCTCTTGAACAAATTTCTATGCGGCGTTCCAAAGAATCGGCTTGACCATTTTCATCAAAGGCCATGACAATGACGGCAGCGCCATATTTTTTTATTTGCTTGGCTTTTTGAAGGAAAGCAGCTTCTCCATCTTTTAAACTAATGGAATTGACCACGCATTTTCCTTGAACACACTGTAAACCTGCCTCTATCACTTTCCAATCGGAAGAGTCAATCATGATGGGTACTCGGGATATATCGGGCTCTGTAGCAATCAAGTTTAGAAATTGCGTCATGGCTTGCACCCCATCAATCATCGCTTCATCCATGTTGATATCGATGATTTGCGCACCGTTTTCAATTTGCTCTCTGGCTATAGCCAATGCATCATCCCATCGTTGTTCTTGAATACAACGCAAGAAAACTTTGGATCCGGTTACATTCGTGCGTTCTCCAACATTTACAAAGTTGGAATCTGTGCGGACAATGAGTGGCTCTAAACCGGATAGAATTAGTTTTATTTCATTGTTCATGATGCAGTATTTTGATGTTCAACCAAATGATGAATAGCGCAGATATGGTCTGGCGTTGTTCCGCAACATCCGCCGATGATTTGAACGCCATTGTCCTCCAAGAAAGCGGTGATTTTTTGCGCCATGATTTCTGGTGTTTCGTCATATTGTCCCAATGCATTGGGCAGTCCAGCATTGGGGTATGCGCTAACAAATGCTGTGGTGTGTTTTTTCAATTCTTTGACATGGGGCAATAGTTGGTCTGCACCCAAGGCGCAATTGAAGCCTATGCTGAACAACGGTAAATGTGATAGAGAAATCGCAAAGGCAGCTGCAGTTTGTCCGGATAGTGTTCTTCCAGCGGCATCGGTAATGGTTCCGCTGGCCATGAGTGCAATGTCACCATTGGGATTTTTTTGTGTAATGGGCGTAAGATTTTTTTTCTCTAAAACATCTAGTGCAGCATGAAAGGCTGCTTTGGCGTTGAGGGTATCGAAAATTGTCTCTATTAGAATGGCATCTACACCAGCATCAATGAGTGCTTCGATTTGCTCAAAGTAAGCTGCGTGCAATTGGTCATATGTGACAGCGCGAAAGGCTGGATTGTTTACATCCGGAGATAGTGAGGTGGTTTTACTGGTTGGCCCCACTGCGCCAGCAATGTACTTTTTGTTTTGCGCTCCATGCTTTAGATAGTATTTCTCCCTTGCTTGTTTGGCGCATGCTACTGCTGCAGCGTTCACTTCTTTTATGCAATCGGTGAGTCCATAATCTTCCATCGAAATTTGTTGCGCGTTGAAGGTGTTGGTTTCAACAATGTCTGCGCCAGCTTCAAAGTATTGCAGGTGAATATCTTCAATGATCTCAGGGCGTGTGATACACAATAAATCATTGTTGCCTTTTAATGCAATATGATGACCTGAAAATCGAGTTCCTCGGAAATCATCTTCCGTGAGGGTATGGCGCTGTATCATGGTGCCCATGGCGCCATCTAGCGTTAATGTCTTTCTTAAAATATCTTGGAATAATCCCATAATAATTTTTTTAGCTTATCAATGGGACGAGGAAAAACCTCTAACTCATCTTTCTCTTGTTTCCAGGAGAAGGAATTGGCACCCAGCATTATCGGGGTTGCCAAGACTTCACAGGGCCATTTCCCTCCGTCTTTCTTGATAAGTGACGCGAATATAATGCATTAAAGCCAACCAATAATTAAACAGATTGAAAATATGATCAAAGACATGGCAATTATTTTTTGTAAAAGGGGAAGCGTCATGCTTCCCAATAATTTCTTTCCGAGGATGACTCCTAAACTTGAACATACAATGGTAAAAATCAATAACCATCCGTTTTGCTTCAGCGCTTGGGTATTCAAATGTGTAACATAATTGGTCATTCGCGATACATCTATGCACGTGGCAATGATGATGCCTGTGCCAATCAATGCATCTTTTGAAAGATTGGTTTTGGCCAAGAAGGCACTTCTCAATGCCCCTTGATGACCCGATAGCCCGCCAAAAAAACCACTTATTGCACCTCCAAATGGCAACCATTTTTTATTGAACGCAGGTCGCAGATGAGCAGGAGTCCATTCCAATAGGGCAAAAACCAAGAGTAGACAACCAATGGTAATGTTAATGGAATTGGTGGTTGAATTGGTAAATGGTAGATGAAGTGGGTGATTCCAATCTCCTATTTGTGATAGCAGTAAGGAGCCGAGCCATGCTCCGATGATCGCGGTTGGTGCAAATCGTAGGATAATCTTCCAGTCGATGTGACCATAGAAAAAAAACAGCTTGAAAAGATTATTGAATAAGTGAACGATGGCTGTTAAGAATATGGCCAATTCTAAAGGAAAGAATATGGATATGACTGGCATGAGCAATGTTCCCAATCCGAAACCTGAAAAAAGGGTAAGTGCTGAACCAATCAACACTACTACACCAATGACTAAAGTATCCATGTTTAAATTGTTTGTGCATCACAAAAGTAGCTTAGACCCTCTTATTCAGTGTTATCTTTACATCATGGCACAGCAGAAGAAAAAAATGAATTTGTCAGACCTTGGTGGCTTGGTTTACAGCACGGGGTCGATGCCGCAGCATGTTGAAGAACATGTTGAGTTGGCCCACGCAGAGCAGAACCTGAGGGTTTGGTTAGAGAAGAATCACCGCGGAGGGAAGATTGCATGCGTCATCAAAGGATTTGTTGGAAGCGATGAAACCTTAGAGGAATTGGCCAAGTTTTTAAAGACCAAATGTGGTACTGGTGGTTCAGCCAAAGATGGGGAGATTGTGATTCAGGGAGATCACCGAGAGAAAATAGTACAGTTGTTATTGGATAAAGGTTATCCCACAAAAAAAGCAGGAGCATGATGAATGAGATGTTTGGAATTTCCGTGAAGTGTTTGCCACATACGGAAGAATTATTGGTGAAAGAGTTAGCAGCGCTGGGTGTTCAAGAAATAGAACCTGCAAGACGAATTGTTCATGGGTTGTGTGATATGACAACCATGCAAAGGGTTTGTTATTGTTCAAGGTTGGCCTTGCGTGTTTTGGTTCCTTTGGAGTCATTTGCTATTCGCAAAGTAGATGACTTGTACAAGAAGTGCTTGGCGATGGAATGGGACAATTGGATGTTGTTGGATCAAACGTTTGCGATTGATTCATTGGTTCGTTCTGATTTTTTCAATCATACGCACTTTGCCAGTCTTAAAATGAAAGATGCGATTGCCGATTATTTTCGAAATCAATACGAGAAGCGCCCAAATGTAGATGCAGAGAATCCTGATGTGTTGTTTCACTTGCACATCGATGAGAATCAAGTGACCATTTCTTTGGATGCAGGAGGTAGATCGCTGAATCAACGTGGTTATCGAATGGGTTCAGGAGATGCGCCACTCAACGAAGTGTTGGCTGCCAACCTACTGCAGTTTGCGGGATATACGGGTGAGCAAGTTTTTGTAGATCCCATGTGCGGCAGCGGTACCTTGGTGATAGAAGCTGCCATGTTGGCTTCCAATACACCTGCTCAATACAATCGTCCTACGTTTCAATTTATGAAATGGCCAACCTACAAAGAGGAACCTTGGTTGCAATTAAAGTCAACGGAAGATGCCAAGATTACTGCTCCCTCAGCCATGATTTTGGCTTCGGATTTTGATGACAATGCCATGGGTTGGACCAAAAAGAACAGTAGGAAGGCCAGCGTCATCGATTATATTCAAATGCAAAGAGCAGATTTCTTTGACTTGGAGCGTCCAGCTGAAACTGGAATCTTGATGATGAACCCGCCCTATGGAGAGCGATTGTCCATTGAGAATGCTGAAGCGTTTTATCAAAAGATTGGCTCAGCTTTCAAACACCAGTGGGGTGGATGGAAGGCTTGGGTTTTTTCTGGAAGCATGGAAGGAATGAAATCCATTGGTTTAAAACCGATGCGAAAGTCAAAATGGCTGAATGCTAAAATTGAGTGTGCGTTTCATGGTTATGAATTGTTTTCTGGGGATCGGAAAAGTTTTAAAACGCAAGCGGCAGAAAATTGATCGCGGAAGGAAAAGAGAAGTTGAATTTTCGATTGCTTTAAAAGTCAAAATATAGATTATGGAAAAGAAAACAATTTTGATCATTGAAGATAGTTTAAAGGTGAACGAAAGTATGACTGGTTTGCTGCAGTTGGCTGGCTATCAAGTATTGAATGCTTCAAATGGAATGGAGGGAGTTGCAGCAGCTCTGCAGTACCATCCAGATTTGATTTTGTGTGAAATTGACATGCCCATTATCGATGGCTACGGAGTACTGCATTTATTGGGAAAGCATATTGAGACAGCACGAACCCCCTTTATTTTTCTAACGGTCAAATCCGAACGTATTGATTTTCGTCAGGGAATCGTATTGGCTGCAGATGATTGTATTGTTATGCCCTACAAGGAAACAGAATTTCTAAAGAGAATTGAAGTAAGAATAAAGAAGTCGGAAGGGAACCTAGGGACCATCGATCATTTGAATTATCGATTGAATCAGATGAAGAATAAGGATGTTCTTTGGGATGAACAGTTTAAAGATATTCCAGACAGACAAGTTAGGAGTGTAGGAAAGAGAGAAGTTATTTTTTCAGAAGGTGATACTTGTCAGGGTGTATATGTAGTTTTAAAGGGCAAAGTGAAGGAGTTTAAATCTCATGATTTAGGAAAGGATTTGATTTTGCGTGTTCGTGGTAAAGGAGCTGTTATGGCTTATGTCTCATTGTTTCAGGGCGATATACATTTGGACAATGCTGTGGCATTGGAGCCTTCAGAGATTATGTTTATTCCTAGGATTTCATTTTCTCATTGGTTGGAGAACAATCCTAAGATGATGTTGGAATTGATTCAATTGATGTCTGGTGCTTTGGTCTTTGAGAGAGAGCGGGCGGTTTCATTGGCATATTCATCAGTGCGTAAAAGAACAGCATCGGCATTGTTGCGTTTGAAGACAAAATTTCATGATGGAAATCCAGACGTTTTGTTTACCATGCCAATTTCACGAGATGATTTGGCTGCCATGGTAGGAACTGCAACAGAATCAGTAATTCGAACTTTGAGTGATTTTAAAGAAGAAGGTCTAATCAAGATTCAAGGCTCGGCCATCACCATCGTGCAAGAAGAGAAGTTGCGAAGGATGAAAAATTAATGAGTTGAAAAGCAGCTCATTTATTTCAATCCGTTTGGCATTCAATAAAAATGTAAAAAGAAATTTTAGAATTACTCTGAAACGATTGGCCAAACATTGTCCCCTCTCTCCATGTCAGCAATTTTGCGATAAGGGTCAATGGTGACTTTCTTTACACCCAAAGGCAACTGCATGATGTATTGGTCTTGCACCCAACTCCATGCTGGTGCTGCAATCCATTGAATCTCCGTTCCTTCTTCGGCATAAGTGATATTGCGCATCAAGTCTACACTGATGTACCAATATTGGAATTTTCCATCGGCGGTTTCAATCTCTACTTCAACAGGTATGGGCATGTCCCCGTTGCGTTTTAATACAATCAAGGTGGGTGCTCCATTGATTGGTGAAGTGACAACGCTGTCCACTGAATAGTTAATGGTCTTTGTGGTATTCACAAAATATTCATTGTACCAGTCCAATACCATTCCGCTCTCTTTTTCCATAATGGCCAAGAAGTCTCCTGGAGTAGGATGCTGGAATTTGAATTGGTTGTAAAACCGCTTCATGCCATTGTAGAATTTCTTTTCTCCCATGATTCCTTTCAACTGATACAAATAGGTTTGTCCCTTGCTGTACGCCGCATTGGAATAGGCGTAGTTGGTGTTAAAGTGATCAGCATGGGTGGTCATGGGTTCTTCTTTGCCACTCGTGGCCAATTGAATATATCCTCCAACAGCATCTACATGTAGCGGATTTGCTGGATTGGGGAACAATTGATCCATGACTTCATCCGATGAAAAACTGGTGAACCCTTCATCCATCCAATAGTACAAACTTTCATTAAATCCCAAGATGCCTTGGTACCAGCTGTGCGCCAATTCATGCGCGGCAACACCGACCAAAGATCCAATTTTTCTCTTGCCCGTGATGAGCGTTGCCATCGGATATTCCATGCCTCCATCTCCACCTTGAATAAAGCTATAGACCGGGTAAGGATACTTCCCAAAGTGTTCATTCATGTAGGCAAACATTTTTGGTGTCATTTCCTGAAACTTCTTCCAGTTCTCCTCCAAACCTTGATTTTTCAAATAATAAAAATGAACCTGTAATCCATCGGGTAAGGTGATCATGTCGTGCTGGTAATCTTTGTCTGCTGCCCACACAAAATCATGAATATTGCTTCCCTTGAAGCAGACTGATTTTCTGTTGTTTTCTAGGATAATTTCTCTGCATTGTTCTCCTGTGGCAGCTATGACAAAGTCCTTTTGAATGTTGATTTCTACTTCAAAGCTCCCGTATTCACCATAGAATTCTCTTGCGATATAGGGATTGGGGTGCCAACCGTTTTGGTCGTATCCGCAAATTTTGGGATACCATTGGGACATGCTGTAATCCACACCCTCTGCGCTGTTGCGTCCGGATCTTCTGATTTGAATCGGCACTTGACCGTTCCAATCCATGTTGATTTTGGCTTTCTTCCCAGGAAGGATGGGGTTTTTTAGGACAACTTTTGCGATGGTGCCCATCTCAATGATTAGCCCTTCTTTGCCATTTACCATAACCTTACTCAAATGTTGATGGCCATATTCTTCGGGCTTGAGTTTGCTGATTCTATCTCCAACGCGCGGGTCTGGATCGGCTATCCAAAGCGATCGTACATCCATGTCACTCCCAGGCTGAAAAGCGTTGAAATACAAATGCACAAATACCTCATTGAGTGTGTCTGCAGAGTTGTTGAAATAAGTGATTTGCGAACGGCCTTCAAACTGATGATTTTGATCGTTCAAAGAAACCTGCATCTTGTAATCTACACGTTGCTGTGCGGGTTGATTTTTCGCAAAGGAGTGTGCACTGGATGCAATGAATAGAAAGAAGAAAACTTTTTTCATGTTGTTTTTTATTACCACGAGGTGGATTCGTCATCCATCCACATTTTTTTTAATTTTAATGTCTGTTCAAGTAAATCGCGCACACATCCTTGACCACCCTTGAAAGGTGAGATGTAATCGGAGATGTTTCTGATTTCAAAGGCTGCATCGGCGGGGCAGCTTCCCATGGCTACCATCTGCATCACCCAAAAATCGGGAATGTCATCACCCATGTAAACGGTGGTGGATGGATCTATTTTTCCATTGTCTATCCATTCCTGCAACCGTTCTTTTTTGGTGGATACACCGAGGTGGATTTCCTGAACGCCCAGCATTTCGAAACGTTTGCGCACAGCTTCATTTTTTCCTCCGCTGAGGATAAAGATTTTAATTCCTTTTTTAACGGCCAGTTGCACGGCATATCCATCACGGACATTGGCTGTTCGCATTTGGCTTCCGTCTTCCGTGAGATAGACAATGTTGTCCGTAAAGACACCATCCACATCAAAGATAAAAGTATCTGTCTTGGCCAATTGGGCCTTATAATTTTCGATGTTCATTTTGTTGCAAGATAATATCGCTCATGGTTTGATAGAGTAGTTTCCATTGCGGATCTTCACGCAATAATTCCAAGTGTTTGTTCAGCGTGTTGTAATCACCTCGGCGCGCCGGTCCTGTTTGCAATGTCGGATCGGGCATTGCTGTCAGTCGGGCAGTGGTTTGCCCAATGATGGGCAACATCAATTCACCAGAAAGTTGATTTTCATTCAGCAATGTCAAAGCTTTTTGATAAAGCGCATTGGTGAAGTTATTGGCGAGCACAGCGGTGAGGTGAGCCAACTCGCGTTGTGTTTGGTTGGTGTTGTGCATTGGTGCGCCAACTTTTTCCATCAGCTTATGAAGGGTTTCCTTTGCCTTTTCTGAAGTACTCTCCACGGCAAAGGGAATTTTTTGAAAATCGATTGAGGCGTTTTTGACAATGCTGTAAATAGCCCATAATGTGGCCTTATTGTGGTGCGCCAATTGATGCAAATCAAAAGTGCCGGAAGGTTGAATGATGAATGCATCTGAATGAATCGAGCCAGCGACAGCTGCAATTTGATCATCAGGTATGGCCAATAGAACCGCATCTGCATTTTGATGAATCTCTTGAAGCGCAATGTTTTCAACGCTATGTCCGAGCCATTCAATGGTTCCCAAAGGCATTGATCTGAAATGAACATGTTGCAATTGGTGACCCGCTTGAATCCACATGCGCGCATACTGCGTACCAACATTTCCACAACCGACAACGGCAAACTTCATGGCGATAAAGTTACATCGTTCTGCTTTCAATTGTAAATTCGCTGTGATGATTGAAAATTTTGAATTGATAACACCATCTCCTTGGCCCGATTACGAGTTGTTGGATTGTGGTGATTTTGAGAAGTTAGAGCGCTTTGGGAAATACATCACCATTCGTCCTGAGCCCCAGGCGGTGTGGCCCAAGCGTTGGAAAGCAGAGGAGTGGAAGAAGCGTGCACATGTGCGTTTTGAGCAGAAGGGAAGTAACTCTGGTGATTGGGTGAAATTGAAATCCATGCCAGACCAGTGGTCTTTGCAGTTTCCCATGAAGGATGGTGAGTTTTCGATGCGCTTGGGTTTAACAGCCTTTAAGCATGTTGGAATTTTCCCTGAGCAAAGTGCCAACTGGCGCTTTATTGAAGAGCAAGTCAAGAAAATGTCGGGTAAGCCCAAGGTATTGAACCTGTTCGCCTATACTGGAGGAGCTTCATTGGCAGCTTGCGCTGCTGGTGCAGATGTGACGCATGTGGATAGTATCAAACAAGTGGTGACTTGGGCCAATGAAAATCGTCAGTTGAGTCAATTGCCCGATATTCGATGGATGGTGGAGGATGCGCTCAAATTTGCCCAGCGCGAGCAACGCAGAGGGAATTTGTATCAAGGAATTATTTTGGATCCCCCCGCCTTTGGTCACGGACCAAAAGGTGAAAAATGGAAGTTGGAAGAGAACATCGCGGAGATGATGGAGAACGTACTCTCTATTCTCGACCCCAAAGGATTTCTCATCATCAATGCTTATAGCTTGGGTTTGTCTGCTTTGGTATTAGAAAATTTCTTGCGGTCAACCGCAGGTTCTAGACTGCACATCGGGGAGTTGTATTTGAAATCAACCAGTGGTGTTCTGTTGCCATTGGGTGTATTTGGGAGGATCCATGCGCAGTAATCATACATTGGTCAAGAGCATTGCCGCGTTGAAGCCGATGCTCAAGAGTAGATTCGGTGTCAATCGCATTGGATTTACCGGCTGGTGGACCAATCAACAGCGCATTACTTCAGATTTGACCATTGTGGTTGAATTGGATGAGCCGATGGGATGGCGTTTCTATGCCCTCAAAGGTTTCTTAGAGGCCAAACTGCAAATGCGGATTGACTTGACCACGCATGAAGGGGTTAAGCCAGTAATCAGAGAAGAGTTTGAATCCATGATTCGATTTGCATGAAAAGAAAACCCATTAGACCCTTTATCAGTTATGTTGGCGATATGGTTATGGCTGTGGAGCGCATTTTAAAATATTCAGAGAATCTATCTTTGAATGAGTTTCAAATGGGTGGCATAACCAAGGATGCTATTTTTTACAATTTTCAGATTTTGGGAGAGGGCGTAAAGCACATCCCATTTCATTTTCAAAACAAGCACAAGAACATTCCATGGATGTACATGGCTGCGCTGCGCAATGATATCGTTCACGAGTATTTTGATCCTGATGATGAGATTGTTTGGAATATTATTCACTTGGATCTTCCCGGTAATCTTGTGGATCTTCAAAACCTATTGGAGAAGTTGGAAAATGAAAAAAAATAACCTTATTCTTTTTATTCTATTATTTATGTGTATACATGTTCAGGCCCAAGTGCACAATCATTCTTTTTCAGAGCCAAGCAAGGTAACTTATAGTCATCTTTCGTGGAAGGCAGAGGTAGATTTCAAGCATCAACAAATTATAGCTACTGCTGCCTATAAATTGATGCATAAGGCAGCTTCTGACCACTTGATTCTGGACGTAAAAGGTTTGAATGTTCAGACCGTAGAAGTGGATGGTCAATCTGTTCCTTGGCAAGTAGAAGAAAAAGATCCCATTTTAGGCAGCGCATTGCGTATTCCTGTTTCATCAAACTCCAAAGAGGTTGTAGTTAAATACAATACAACAGAAAGTTCGGATGCATTGCTTTGGGTGGAAGGAGAACATCCTTTTTTATTCACACAATCTCAAGCGATCTTGGCTCGCACTTGGATTCCTTGTCAGGACTTGCCAGCCGTGCGCTTTACCTATGATGCGACAGTCACTGTGCCTGCAGAATTGTTGCCGTTGATGAGCGCTCGCAATCCAAAGATGCTCAAACAAGAGAACAGAGCGACCATCACTTATTCATTTGAGCAACCCAAGCCTATACCCAGTTATTTATTGGCTTTGGCTGTCGGTAACATAGAGTACCGCTCAATTAGTCAGCGCGCCGGTGTATACGCTACGCCGCAATTGATTGCAGAGGCAACGGAAGAGTTGAGTGATTTGGAGAAGATGATTGCTGCTGCCGAAAGTTTATACGGTCCCTATCAATGGGAGCGATTTGATGTTTTGATTTTACCTCCCGCATTTCCTTTTGGAGGAATGGAGAATCCCATGTTGACATTTGCTACACCTACGATTTTGGCTGGTGATAAATCCTTGGTTTCTTTGATTGCCCATGAGCTGGCCCACAGTTGGAGTGGTAATTTGGTTACCAATGAAACATGGAATGACTTCTGGTTGAACGAGGGATTTACGGTCTATTTTGAATTGCGCATCATGGAAGCCCTATATGGGAAGGAGATTTCAGAGATGTTGGCTGCATTGAATATTCAGGATTTGTACCATACCATTGCTGAGCTTCATCCCAATGATACCCGTTTGAAGTTGGATTTGGATGGGCGGGATCCAGACGATGGCATGAACGATATTGCTTACAATAAAGGTTATTGGTTGCTCCGCACCATTGAGGAGCGCGTGGGTCGGGTGAAGTTTGATCGTTTCCTGAAAAAGTATTTTACAGAACACGCCTTTCAAGTGATGAACACCGAACGCTTCATCGAAATTCTACACCGTGAATTGCTAGATCCGGGTAATGCCAATTACATAGGTGTAAACCGTTGGGTATATGAACCCAACATTCCAGATAATGCCTATCCAATTGTTTCCGATCGCATTGTTAAAGTGGATGATCTGGTTGCGCTATACAACAACGACTCGTTGACCAATGATCAAATTCCATGGAAGAAATGGACCTACCAAGAGCAGTACCGTTTCTTGACCAATGTCAAGTTTAAGAGCCTGGAACAGTTTCATACTTGGGATCAATTTCACCAAGTGTCAAGCACCAAGAACAAAGAGATTTTGTTTGCCTGGATATTGAAGAGTATTGAAATGAGCGATCAGTCATCGCATGCGCAGAAAGTATTGACTTCTTTCTTAGGAGAGGTGGGACGAAGAAAATTCATAGCTCCATTGTACAAGAAATTGATTCATGAAGGTCGTTCAAATGAAGCCAAGAATTACCTTGATTTGTACA
>CANGVU010000011.1 GCA_947457325.1 Flavobacteriales bacterium
ATTGGGAGTTTACCCAAGTGTTGCCCACAGCAGGAACAGCGCAAGTCGTTCAGGGTGGAGCATACGCATCTGCCTTCTTCTTGAGCAATATTCCAGGAGTCGCTACCGGCAAAACCTACAGTGTGCGTGTACGTCCGGTACACACGAGCGGCACAACGGGCAATTGGGGAGCGGCGCATTGCATGCGCATTGGTGCAGCGGGAATGATTTTACAGAGTGAGAATCAGAGCGAGAGCGATGCGAGTATGGAGTCTCGAGTTTCGAGTATTTCCATCTATCCGAATCCAACAGCAACGGGAAGTTTTGTCCTACAATACAACGAAGAAGGGACGGGGGATGAAGAGATGAAGGAATTGGTGATGCTGGATATTACAGGAAAGGTTGTGTTTAAGACCAACGTGGTGGTGAATAGCAATCCTATTGAAATCAAGTTTGGTGATTTGGCCAGTGGGGTTTATGTGGTGATGGTTGGTGATGAGCGGTTGAGATTGATCATCGAGTAGGGATGAAGGGATGAGGTGATGAAGGGACAAGTGAAAATTCATTCTCATTTTCATTCTGAGAATTCCGTCAGCCCCGGAGGCGTCATCTCCCCTCCTGCCTATAGGGATAGGACGGGTCAAGTCCCGATAGCTATCGGGAGGGTGGTTAAGTCCAAGCGTAGTGACACATTGTTTTTATTATTGTCTTTCTATCCTATATTTTGCTTGATCGAAAAGAAGCTGAGTTTCTCAAGGTAATCTTTTCATGACATGCTCAATTAGCCCATCCATCCTTGAAAAAGCAAACCATCGCTTTCCCAAATCTTTGAGAGATGCACCAAGGTGATAGAGTGACTGGCTATCTAGAATCAAAAATCGATCATGCACGTTTTTCATTATTCGGATTTCAATGGATGGATATTGACTATTGTGCTTATCCAAATCCAATTTCAATTGTGGGTTGATTTTTTCAGTGTAAATGATGCAATTCACGTTCACTTTTCTTTTGGATAATTGCAGCAAGGTGTTTTCGTCAATGTAGTTGTCAATTAATACAATGGACTTTTTAGCTAAAGTGATGAGGTTGCTACTGAATACATATGCGTCGAAGATTTGGTCATTGAAGAATATGCCGATTCTCTCTTTTTCAGGGGTTTCGCTTCTATCAAGGATTTGATCGATTTTCAATTCGTGGACATTTATTTTCTTTTCCAGTTGGTCTATTCTTTCGGTGATTCGGAGGATATTTTGATGGTTTTTTCGTATTTCAGTAAAGCCTGAATAATCTCAATACTAACCCTTACGTCTATTTCTGATTTAAAAACTGTTGAAAGCATGGCTATTCCCATCTCAGTAAATGCATGGGGGACGTATTTGATGTTTTGTCCTCTTTTGGGATAATTTTCGGATTTCAAGGTCACAATTTGTGACTTTGAAAAAATTGTTTCTTCCGTTGTCAGTTTGAACATGAATTCCTGGGGAAAGCGATTGATGTTTCTCTTTACGGCTTGATTGAGCACTTTGGTTGAGACTCCATACAGAATAGAAATGTCCTTGTCCAACATGACTTCTTTTCCCCTTATTAAGAAAATTCGATTGGTTATTTCTTCTTTATTCATTTGGCAAAGCTCTGTTGCTTACCTGAAATAGGCAACCTATAAATTATGCGCATTAAAAGGGGATGAAGTGATGGGGACATGAAGAGACAAGTGAAATTTTTTTCATTCTCGTTCTCTTTCCCGCTCTGTTACCTGCTCTGTTTCTGTTTCTCGCTCTGTTTTCCTATATTAGCCTAAAACTATAAAACATGAAAACGTTTTTTACCCTATCCCTTCATCTCCTCATCACCTCTTTCCTTTTCGCTCAAGCTCCGCAGGGAATTCCCTATCAAGCAGTGATGCGCAATGCGGATGGAACGGTTATGGCGAGTAGCGCGGTGAGTTTGACTTTCATGATCCACGATGGTTCTGCAACGGGCACTGTGGTGTATCAAGAAAGCCATGCTTTAACAAGCAATACACAAGGATTGGTGTCTTGTGTAGTAGGAAATGGCGTTGTCTCGCAAGGCAACTTTGCCAACATCAATTGGGGAGGTGGAGCTAAGTTTTTGCATGTGATGATGGGAACAACGGATTTGGGAACGCAACAGATGTTGAGTGTGCCGTATGCGTTGTACAGCAATGGTGTGAATGTAAGTGTAAGCCCAACCGGAGACACCTTGACCATTGGAGGAAACAGTGTGGTTGTTCCGGGAGTTAGTGCGGCTAATCCTCCTGCATTGTACACCATGGGAAGCGGGATAACGGATATCGATGGCAATTTTTATCCCAGCATCATCATCAATGGTCAAGAATGGATGCAGCAAAATTTGGCGGTAAGTAAATATCGAAACGGAGACCCCATTCCAACAGGATTGAGCAACACAACTTGGCAAAACACAACGAGCGGTGCTTATGCCATTTACAACAACGATGCAGCCAACAATACCACTTATGGCAAGTTGTACAATTGGTATGCAGTGAATGATAGCCGCGGTCTTTGTCCCGCAGGTTGGCACGTGCCCAGTGATGCAGAGTGGACCACGTTAATCAATTATTTGGATCCCAATGCGGCAGGTGGAGATGTATTTCCCAATATAGCAGGAGGTAAAATGAAATCAACAGGGACCATTGAGAATGGAGATGGTCTTTGGTATTCTCCCAACGAGCAAGCCACGAACGAAAGCGGATTCACAGGCCTCCCTGGCGGTTACAGCGACGACTATGGCTCATACTCCAGCGTTGGCTACGATGGTTACTGGTGGAGTAGTACAGAGTACGGTTCTAGCGTCGCTTGGATTCGCTTACTGACCTACGACTATTCCGATGTGTACCGTTACACCGACGGTAAGCGACTTGGCTTTAGTGTGCGTTGCGTTAGGGATTAAAAAGGGGATGAAGTGATGGGGACATGAAGAGACAAGTGAAAGTTCATTTTCATTATCGTTCTCTTTCCCGCTCTCTTACCCGCTCTGTTTCTGTTTTTCTTTCTACAATTTTCTCTACCACTGTTATGCTTATAGCGGTTTTTCACCAGCGACGGTTATGATTTTGAAGATTGCCGCAGTTTGCTTTATGCGTATTTTATGCGTTATGCAGCCTTATAGGTTGTTTGGATGATGTGTTCCTTCTTCTTCTTTTTGTGCCATGGAAGAATTTTATCCTGTTCATTATCACGATGGTGTGTCGCATCAATTTTGGTTTGTCAGTATTGGTAAACGAAACATCCTAAAATGTGTTCAATTGGACCTGTTGGAGGAAACGGATGTATATTATCATTTGAGTCTTTTGGACTTTGATCATGAAATGGGTTGTTTAAGAGAGGATATTGTTTCCAATAATGGAGATACCAATCGGGTACTCTCAACCGTTGTTCATTGCATGATTCTCTTTCTAAATAGATTCCCAGGAACCAAAATCATTTTTACAGGCAATTCAAGAAGCAGAGACCGATTGTTTCGTTTGCAAATGAACAATCAATTCAATAAAATGAAGTTTTTGGATGTAGAAACGAAATTGCATCATACAGGCAGCATTATTTTTAGCATTACAAAAAGAAAACATTAAATTTGTACAACCATGAAAAGCAAGGAAAACACATCTATTGATTTTTCAAAAGAGTTGGAATATGCTATGAAAGTGACCAAGGACCAACCCTCTCCAAAGATGGAGAGAATCAAACCACTTATACCTTCGATTATTGCGTGTTTGAAGGAAACGGATGCGTCTGCTGAGAAGTGATTGTTTTATAAATCAAAAAGTAGCCAAAAAAATCAATTCGCATCCATTCTACATCTGTCCAAACCTTTTATGCGCATAATTTATAGGTTGCCTATTTCAAGTGAGCGTAAGAAATTTGCAAAATGGAGAATGAGTTTGGATTGAAGAATATTGAATCTCGGATTTTTAATATTCGAGGACTACAGGTCATGATGGATAGCGATTTGGCTGCATTTTATGAGACAGAGACCAAATACATCAATCGCGCGGTTCAAAGGAATATGGAACGTTTTCCAGAGTCTTTTTGTTTCCAATTGACAATGCAAGAGTGGGCAGATCTAAGGTTCCAAATTGGCACCTTAGAGATTGCTATGAAAAGAGGAGGGCACAGAAAGTATCTTCCAATGGTTTTTACCGAACAAGGAGTTGCAATGCTTTCGGCAGTTCTTAAATCCAAAACTGCGGTAGCGGTGAGTATTGCAATTATCCAATCATTTATTGAATTTAGGAGAGCCAAAAAAACGGGTGAAATTTTGGTGGCTAGGATGGCAAATCTTGAGGGAATTGTCCATACACATAGTAATCAAATTTTGGAATTATACGCACTTATAGAGGGAAGCAGCTTTCCAAAATCCGGAATCTTTTTTAATGACCAAATCTTTGATGCTTATGTTTTCAGCAATGAATTAATTGCATCTGCAAAGAATTCGATTATACTATTGGACAACTATATAGATGAAAAAACGTTACTGCAATTGTCGAAAAGAGATTCATGTGTAAGTTGTATCATTTACACCGAAAAAATAAATCCTCAATTGAAACTAGATTTGGAGAAACATAACGCACAATATCCTAAAATTGAATTGCATGTAAAGAAGCATTTTCATGATCGTTTTTTAATCATCGACGGAAAGGAGTTGTATCACCTCGGCGCATCATTAAAAGATTTGGGTAAACGATGGTTTGCCTTTTCACGAATGGATGAGCTTTTGAAGGATGTACTGACTAAGCTTGGTGATGTTGAGTCAAAAAGATTAAAATAGAATTGGTTATTCACTTTCATTCTAATATTTCGCCAGCTCCGTTTTAGGGGCGTATTGCAATACGCCCTTGTGCTGTCAATGGTCTTGAACATTGCGTCAATCCGTTTGTAATTGAATGGCACAGAAGTTTTTTAATGAAATAGTCAACCCATTTCAGGATTTTATATTTCATTTTACTGTGAATAGACCACCCCGGCCACACATCGCTAGCGCTCGTCTGGCCACCCCTCCTTTCTTTTTCTAAGAAAAAGTAGGAGGGGAATTTCCGTCCTCTTTCCCGCTCTGTTTCCCTATCTTTGTTCCTCAAAATTTTTACCATGCATCGTTCTCATACCTGCGGTGAACTCCGCGCACAACATATCGGTCAAACCGTTACCCTCAGCGGTTGGGTACAACGCAGCCGCGATCTAGGCGGTATGACTTTCGTCGATCTTCGCGATAGATACGGCATTACCCAACTCGCCTTCAACATGGAAACCCATGAAGCCCTCTGCCTAGAAGCCAGAAAATGGGGCCGCGAATTTGTCATAAAAGCCACCGGAACCGTCATCGAACGTCATTCCAAAAATGCACAAATGCCAACGGGCGATATCGAGATTCAAGTCACCTCTTTTGAACTCCTCAACGCCTCCAAAACCCCTCCCTTCACCATCGAAGACGAGAGCGACGGCGGCGATGACTTGCGCATGCAATGGCGCTTCCTCGACCTGCGCAGAAATCCACTCAAGAACAACCTGATGCTCCGCCACCGCATGGGCATCGTGGCCAGAAATTTCCTGGACCAACAAGGTTTCTTGGAAATCGAAACGCCGTATTTGATCAAATCAACGCCTGAAGGTGCACGCGATTTTGTGGTGCCCAGCAGAATGAATCCCGGTCAGTTTTATGCCTTGCCGCAATCGCCTCAAACCTTCAAGCAATTGTTGATGGTGAGCGGTTATGATCGATATTATCAAATTGTTCGTTGCTTCCGCGATGAAGATTTGCGCGCCGACCGTCAACCGGAATTTACACAGATCGACTGCGAGATGGCCTTTGTCGAACAACAAGACATCTTGAACATGTTCGAAGGTTTGGTCAAAACCTTGTTCCGCGATGTGAAAGGAGTAGAGTTGGAGAATGTTCCCCACATGACCTACGCCGATGCCATGCAATACTATGGTTCGGACAAACCAGATGTGCGTTTTGACATGAAGTTCAACGACCTTTCGCCATTGATGCAGAACAAAGGCTTCCAAGTCTTTGACGCTGCGCAATGTGTATTGGGCATCGTGGCCAAAGGGGCAGGAAATTATACCAGAAAACAATTGGATGAATTGACCGACTGGGTCAAGCGTCCTCAAATTGGCGCCAAAGGTTTGGTCTATTGCCTTTGTCAAACCGAAGGAGCTTTCAAGTCTTCAGTAGATAAGTTTTACAACCAAGACCAATGGAAAGAGATCGCTGCGCAAATGGGCGCGGAAGAAGGCGATTTGATTTTGATTCTTTCAGGAGATTTGCATACGACAAGAAAACAATTGGGCGAGTTGCGCTTGCACATGGGTAACCTTTTGGGATTGAGAAATCCTGAAGTGTTCAAACCCCTATGGGTAGTGGACTTCCCATTGGTGGAATGGAATGAAGAAGCGCAACGTTGGTTTGCCATGCACCATCCATTCACCTCACCCAAGCCAGAGCATATTGACTTATTGGACAACGATCCAGGCGCAGTGAACGCCAACGCCTATGACTTTGTCATCAACGGTGTTGAAGTGGGTGGAGGATCTATTCGTATCCACGACAGAAATGTACAAGCCAGAATGTTTGACCTCTTGGGCTTCACGCCTGAGGAGGCCCAGGCGCAATTTGGATTTTTATTGAATGCCTTTGAATATGGTGCTCCACCGCACGGTGGAATTGCATTCGGTTTTGACCGCTTGTGTTCTTTGTTCGGTGGTTCCGATAGCATCCGTGATTTCATAGCTTTCCCCAAAAACAACAGCGGAAGAGATGTGATGATAGATGCGCCATCGGTCATTGATCAAAAGCAATTGGACGAGTTGTCCATTGACGTAAAGGCATAATGGATAAAGTACTGTCACCGGTTTATTTTGTTTACAAACTATGGATTGGTGCAGTCTTTTGGAGCACGTTGTTGGCATTGTTTCCTTTTTTTTGGATATTGTTGTACAATAAAACAACCTATCCTCAAGCTTTCCAACTCAAACGTTTTTGGTCATGGTTGATTAGAACTTTGATTTTTTGTCCTGTTGTTGTAAAGAACAAAGAGAAATTTCCAAGTCAGCCCTTTATTGTCACCAGCAACCACATCAGTTATCTGGATACGGTGTTTATGTATGCCTTGTTGGATCGCTATTTTTTATTCATTGGGAAAGCAGAGTTGCTCAAGTGGCCCTTGTTTTCATTGTTCTTTAAAAAACAAGATATACCCGTGCACAGAGGAAATCCCAGAGAAGCTTTTTTGTCATTGCAATTGGCTGGAGACGCCTTGCAGCGTGGAGCGAACATTGCCATTTATCCTGAAGGAACCATACCCGATGAGGCCCCTGAGATGCGAACCTTCAAGACAGGAGCATTTAAGTTGGCTATTGCGCAGCAAGTGCCTGTTGTTCCCATTGTTTGGCACAACAACCATCAGGTCATGTTGGATCCATCAAAATTATTTTCTTATTCATTGCCCAGAAGGATAAGGGCGACCGTGTTAGATCCTATTTCAACAATTGGTTTGACAGAAGCAGATGTTGTAAGTTTGCGGGACCAAGTATTTGGAAAAATTCAAGAATGTTTGAAAAATGAAGATTGATAAAGAAACAGTGGATCGCCTGGCTGAATTGGCCAAGTTGGAGTTCAATGATGCAAGCAAAGAGGCCATGGTCAAGGATTTGACCAACATGCTTGATTTTATTGATCAACTCAATGCATTGGATGTGGAAGGAGTTGAGCCACTCATCTTTGTCAATGAGCGCAACAACAACGTACTGCGTGAGGACAAGATTGAACATCCCATCACCCAAGCAGAGGCTTTGAAGAATGCGCCGCAGAAGGACATGTATTATTTCCGCGTGCCCAAAGTAATTGGTCAAAGTGAGTAAAGTGACTTCGGTTGCTGTTGTTGAAGAGAAAGTGTTTGATATTTGTAAAAAATTAAAGTAAAATGTATCCTCCAGAGTTAGTAGCACCAATGCGTGCGGAATTAGATCAATTGGGATTTGAGCAAACCATGACCGTAGAGTCAGTTGACGAAGCGGTGAACACAACAGGTACGGTATTGATGGTCTTGAATTCAGTATGTGGTTGTGCTGCAGGAAGCATGCGTCCAGGTGTGAGAAAGTCATTGGAAGGCGCAGCCAAAAAGCCAGGGAAAATGGTTTCTTCCTTTGCGGGTGTTGATAGAGACGCCGTTGTGAGAGCCAGACAGTACATGTTGCCTTATCCGCCATCTTCACCAAGCATTGCCTTGTTCAAAGACGGCAAGTTGATGCACATGGTAGAGCGTCATCACATTGAAGGCAGAACGGCTGATATGATTGCGGAACACCTCAAAATGGTGTACGAAGAGTTTTGTTAAATAAGACAACACTGAAATAACTAAAATCGACCTCGGTCGATTTTTTTGTGGATAAAGTGTTAATAAGCACTATCTTTGCCAAGAATTAATTGTACGGCTACGATTTCTTTTTTTTGTTTTCCGAGTAAATGATACGGATAGAATCAGGAAGAAGTTGTTATAACTCGGACAGCAAAAAAAATTATTATGAAATCATTTGAAGAGCTAGGACTAGATACGTCTATCCTAAAGGCATTGAAAGATGCGGGATATGAAAATCCCACCCCAGTGCAAGAAGGAACCATTGAGTGGGCCATTGAGGGCCACGATGTTTTGGGCTGCGCCCAGACAGGTACCGGAAAAACAGCAGCATTTACCTTGCCCATTTTGCATTGCTTGGCCAATCGCCAAGACAAGGGCATCAAGGCATTGGTATTGGCACCAACCCGTGAGTTGGCCATGCAAATTGGATCGTCACTGCGCGATTATTCGAAGTACATGCGTGTAAGACACACCGTAATCTATGGTGGTGTTTCAGCTTATGAGCAAATCAAAAATTTGCGTCGTGGCGTAGATGTTTTGATTGCTACCCCAGGTCGTTTGTTGGACTTGCACAACCAAGGTCATGTCAATTTGAGCAAAGTAGAGTTTTTGGTTTTGGATGAAGCGGATCGCATGTTGGACATGGGATTCATTCATGACATCAAGACCATCGAGTCTTTGTGTGCGGAGAAAAAACAAACATTGTTTTTCTCTGCAACGATGCCACCGGATGTTCGCAAATTGGCCATGGGAATTTTGAATGATCCCAAGCAATTGGATATCGCACCAGCAGAGCAACGTGTAGACAGCATTGAGCAAGAGATGGTGATTTTGCGCAGAGACCGCAAGCGCGCCATGTTAACGCAGTGGTTGGATGAGAATACAGAGGGTCAAGTGTTGATCTTTACCAAAACCAAGCGCGGTGCGGATCGTGTTGAAGAAGATTTGCAAGAGCAAGGATACCGCGCGGTAGCGATCCATGGTGACAAGAGTCAAGGAGCAAGAACACGTGCCTTGGGTGATTTCAAGAGAAACAAGTCTAGAATTTTGGTTGCAACAGATGTGGCATCAAGAGGTATTGATGTTGATCAATTGCCTTTTGTGATCAACTTTGATATGCCTGAGAATGCAGAAACTTACGTGCACAGAATTGGCCGTACGGGAAGAGCTGGAGCAAAAGGTAAAGCAATTTCTTTTTGTTGTGAGGATGACCGTGATATATTGCACGAAATTGAGAAGCATTTAAATTTAGAAATAAATAAAAATACAGAACATCCTTTCGTACTTTCGGAGAGAGATTTGGCGGATGTTTTAGAAAAGCCCACGCGTGGTGGTGGTAGAAGCGGAGGACCAAGCAGAGGTTACAAAGGAAATAGCGGACGTCGTGGTTTCGGCGGCGGCGGTGGCGGAAGAAGAAATGATTCTCGTGGTGGTGGAAGTCGTGGAAATGACAGCCGCGGAGAATACAGAGGTGGTGGAGAAACACGTTCAGATAATAGAGGAGAAGGAAGAACTGAGAATAGAAGTGAAGGAAGATCAGAAACAAGCGGAAATCGCGGCGGTTCTGGTTATGGATCTAGCAGAGGTGGTGGATACGGTGGAGGAAAGTCTAAATCAAGTTCATCAAGCAGTTCAGGTGTGAAGAAAAAGTTTTTTAGTGGAGCAAAAAAATAATTGATTAAACCAGTTCAATGAGCAAGTTTACGTACAACCAAGAAAGTCATCCTTTTTTTGATAAGTTGCAGCAGAAGGTGTATGCTTATTTTGAGGATAACAAAATTGAAATGACCGGCGGTCCAAGGATATGGCTAAAAGCCATGATCTACATCGCTTTGGCCATTCTCAATTATTGGTTGATGCTTTGGGTGGTACCAATTGGTTGGTGGAGTGTTTTGCTTTGCATCAGCATGGGTGGTATGTTGGCTGCAATTGGTTTTAATGTCATGCATGATGGTGCACATGGTGCTTTTTCCAAGCATGAATGGGTAAACAATATCATGGGTTTTAGTCTAAACTTTATGGGCGGTGATGTAAATCTTTGGAAAATCAAACACAATTTGATTCACCATAGTTTCACCAACGTGGAAGGTTTAGATGACGACATTGATGTTGAACCTTATTTGCGTACCAACCCGCATCAAGAGTACAAGAAAATGCACCGTTTCCAACATTTGTATGTGACGTTTTTCTATGCTTTGACCTATTTGAACTGGATCTTCTTTGCAGATTTTGAGAAGTATTTTACCAATAAAGTAGGTGATGTGAAGTTTAGAAAACTGAGCACCAAAGCCCATATTTCTTTTTGGTTCGGTAAGGTAGGATTCATTTTCTTGGCCATTGTATTGCCCATTATCATTGTTGGTTTTTGGAAAGCTTTGGTTGGATTTTTAATTGCCAGTTTCGCATGCGGTGTTCTTTTGGCCTTGGTCTTTCAAGTAGCGCACGTTGTTGAAGAGACCAGTTTCTTATCAGCAGATGAAAAGAAAACGGACATAGAATGGGCGGTAACACAATTGAATGGAACGGCGAACTTTTCTACAAAGAACCCGCTTATGTTGTTCTTGACGGGCGGTTTGAACCACCAAATTGAGCACCATTTGTTCCCTCGAATTTCTCACATTCACTACCCACAGATCAGCAAGATTGTGAAAGAGACTTGTGCCGAATTTGGTGTACAATACCACGAGTACAAGTCCTTTATTTCAGCAGTGTCCTCTCATTATGGACATTTGCGTAAGATGGGAATTGCATAGTATTTTAGTACAAAATAAAAAGCCGGCTTCAAGCCGGCTTTTTATATTCAGGGAGCTGAGTTACAAAGTACCTCTGCGCTCTTGCTCGCGCTCAATGGATTCAAACAAAGCTTTGAAATTGCCCTTACCAAAACTTTGTGCACCCTTTCTCTGGATGATCTCAAAAAACATAGTGGGTCTGTCCAATACAGGTTTGGTAAACAACTGCAACAAGTATCCTTCATCATCACGGTCAATCAAAATACCCAACTCTTTCAAAGGAGCCAAGTCCTCATCGATTTGACCTACACGATCCAATACGTCGTCGTAATAAGTAGGGGGGACATATAGAAATTCAACGCCACCCGCTTTTAGTCTTTTCACGGTTTCGATGATATTGTCTGTAGCAACAGCAATGTGCTGCACGCCCGCTCCATTGTAAAAATCGATATACTCTTCAATTTGACTCTTCTTGCGACCCTCCGCAGGCTCGTTGATGGGGAATTTGATTCTTCCGTTGCCATTGGCCATAACCTTACTCATCAAGGCTGTGTATTCTGTACTGATGTCCTTATCGTCGAAACTGACCAGTTGCGTAAAGCCCATGACTTTGGCATAAAAATCAACCCAAGTATTCATTTCATTCCAACCCACATTGCCCACCATGTGATCAATATAAAGCAAACCAGCATCTGTGGTTTCGAAATCAGTTTTCCAAGCTTGGTAACCAGGAAGGAAAACACCGTTGTAATTTTTTCTTTCGATGAAATAATGTAAGGTCTCTCCATAAGTATGAATGGCAGAAATCACCACTTCGCCGTCGTTGTCCTTAAGAACAACGGGTTCCATATTGCTAACCGCGCCTCTTTGGGTTGTCTGTTCCCAGCTGTAGGTAGCATCATCCACCCAAATCGCCACTACCTTAACACCATCACCATGCGCGTTGATGTGGGCATTGATTGGACCATCCTGTTGCAATGGAGAGGTCAATACCAAGCGAATTTTCCCTTGTTCCAAGACATAGGAAACACGGTCTTTTGAGCCGGTTTCCAAACCTGCATAGGCGACGGGTTTAAATCCCCAAGCGCTCATGTAATAATAGGCTGCTTGTTTGGCGTTGCCTACGTACAATTCTACGTAATCTGTTCCCAAAAGGGGCAAAAAGTCTTGCGCGTTTTTAAAGACTTTTTCAAGTTTCAAAGATGTATTGTCTGTTATCATAATTTATTTTTCTAACCAAGATTGTACATAGTTTTCTAAGCTCCAGTCAACAGCTTCTTGTGTCAATTGGAGTGGTTTAAAGGTGTCAACCATCACAGCCAATTCAAGGGTTTCTTTTTGACCAATACTGCGTTCGTATGCTCCCGGATGCGGACCATGCGGAATACCGCCGGGATGCAAACTTAAAAATCCTTTTTCAACGTGATTTCTGCTCATAAAGTCACCATCCACATAATACAAGACTTCATCAGAATCAATGTTGCTGTGATTGTAAGGTGCAGGAATGGATTGAGGATGGTAATCGTAAAGACGCGGACAGAACGAACAAATGACAAAATTGCGCGCCTCAAAAGTTTGATGAATGGGCGGCGGCATGTGCACCCGTCCTGTGATGGGCTCAAAGTCATGGATAGAAAAAGCAAACGGATAATTGTATCCATCCCATCCAGCCACATCAAAAGGATGACTGGCATAAATCAAGGTGTGCAATACTCCTTGTTTTTTAATTTTCATCGTA
>CANGVU010000012.1 GCA_947457325.1 Flavobacteriales bacterium
AACAAACAATGGGAAGTTGCTCAGGCTAAATTTAATGAGGCTAAAAAAATGAAGCCGAAAGAAAAGGAACCCAATGAGAAATTGGCTGAGTTAGAAAAACGGATGAAAAATGCAGCCAAGTATGCCCAATACGACGCTGTTTTGAAGGATGCTGATCGACTTTTTGAAGCCGAAAAATGGGAGGAGTGCATGGCCAAATACAAAGAAGCCTCCAATATGGTTCCAGAGGAAACTTATCCTAAAGAGCGCTTTGCCAGAGCCAAGGAGTTGATGGAAAAAGCCAAATTGGATGCAGAGGCTCAAAACAAAAAAAACAAGAGATACAATGATCTTATTGCTTTAGGGCAAAAAGGGATAGATAAAAAAGATTATTCTACTGCCATTGTCAACTATCAAGAAGCAGCTAGTATAAAACCAGACGAGCAACTGCCCAAGGACAAGATTGACGAAATCAATCGATTGCTAAAAGAGCAAGAAGATGCCATTCAGGCCAAGAAGATCAAAGAGAAGGAAGATTTAGAAGCTGCCAAAAAAAAGAAGGAATATGATGCCATTTTAAAAAATGCAGATGAAATGTTCAAGTCAGCGGCATCCAAAGATTTGGCTAAGCTTTCGCAATCGAAAGAATTTTACAATCAGGCATTGGCCATCTTACCTGCTGAGGCATACCCAAAATCAAAAATAGCTGAAGCAGATGCGTTAATCACCAAGCTAAAGAGTGAGATGAATGCTGCAGAATTGGAGAAGCAAATGAAAGAGGCTGAGCGTCTCAAGAAAGAGGCTGAAATGAAGCAGGCTTTAATTGATCAAGAGGAACGAGCATTGGCAGAACGCAGACGAAGAGAAGAAGAGGAAGCTGAAAAGAAAAGAAAATTGGATGAAGCGCTCAATAGTGCTACAAAAGGCGGCGGAGGTGGAAGCATGAGTGGGAGTGCCGCTGAAGACGCATTGGATGCTTTCTACAGAGAGGCGCGCAGACAGCGTTCTCAATTGCGTGCAGATTCAATAGAACAAGAAAAAAGAAAGTTCCACAACTATGACCGCTATTTCAGTAAGAAAAATGAAATGCGTCTAGAAGAGACTGTTAAAGACCTTAATGAATTATCTGAAAATTCAAATCGCATTCACACTCGCGGTGAAAAAATTCATGAAAGCAAAGTAATTTCCACACAAGAAGAGGGTACAAAGTACGCTGAGATCAATAAACAATTACTCATTTCATCCGTTAAACAAAGGGACAGCCGAATTGAAGAAACTGAGAAATTCAAAAAAATGATTTTGAATGTCAGTACCAAATCGGAGAGCATGAGCGAAAAGAATAGCAGAATTAGTGTACAGAAACAAGAGGTTTCAAATTCACAAGCAAGCTATGAGCAGCGCTCCTCAGATAGAACAAAAATGTCCATACGAGACTTAGAAATGCAAAGAAAAGAATCTGATAAGATCTTGGCATTTGGACAAGAAGCTCAGAAACAACGAACCGATGATTTTGTTGAAGCCAACGCGATACTGAACTCCAACAATGAATATTTGGTTTCAGCTGCTGCCTCCAAGCGAGATATGAATATGACCAATGTTTCTAGTCAAAAAGAAAGTTTGATTGCCAACAGTCAAGATAAAAAAGATTTGAGAGATGAGAATTTGATGGCCATTGATGATGTGAAATACAACACACAACTGAACTTAAGAGCCAAAAAATCAAGTGCTGAGGAAGAAGGCTTTACCAAACGTGATGATCTTTTCAAATCGGCTGTATTACCCAAGCACCAAACAAGATCTGAGATTATCGCTAATGTTCAAGAAGAAGAGGACGCAATTACAGAAAGATCTTTTGATGTTGGGAATAAAAAGGTTCTAGAAAGAACTGTTAAAACGGATGGTCAAACCTTTGTTTATAGGAAAATCGTTTCTACTGCAGGTGTCTACTATTTCAAAAATGGTTTGAGTATTACAGAGCAGACCTGGAAAGATGAAACCACTGATTTGATGACAAAATAAAATGTCCATTAAAATCACTGTCATCAACGGACCCAATTTAAATCTCCTGCACCTCAGAGATAGCATACAATACGGAGATGCCGGATTAAAAGAAATTGAGGCGTCACTTGCTCTTGCTTTCCCTGAGATAATATTTGATTTTTTCCAATCCAATATAGAGGGGGAGCTCATTGATAAAATTCAGAATTGTATTAAAACACAATCTGCAATCATCATCAATCCTGGAGGTTATTCGCATACAAGCGTGGCCATAAAAGATGCATTAGAACTTATTAAGCTTCCCAAAATTGAAGTCCATCTTTCCAATATCCACAACCGAGAATCCTACCGCCAGCACAGCTTAACTGCTGCATCATGCGATGGGTTAATTGCAGGTCTCAAACAAGATGGATATCATCTGGCGGTGCGCGCCATTCTTCATTTAAGCCTTTGAATAGGCTTTGAT
Source organism: Flavobacteriales bacterium (assembly GCA_947457325.1). GTDB lineage: Bacteria > Bacteroidota > Bacteroidia > Flavobacteriales_D > Sanyastnellaceae > CAMCTV01. The sequence continues at coordinate 2,444 of CANGVU010000012.1, forward strand.
GGCACTGTCCATTACACGCACTAAATTTTCAGCGGAACGAATGTCCAATTGTTTGCCTACACGGTAATTCGTCGATCCATGGACAAAGCCAATTCTTTCTCCTCCAATAACCCAAAAGCTATCATCCAAAAACGCCAAGAAATTGCCTGGATCTGATTTGATTATTCCCAGTTTTTGAATGGACTTCAATTTCAATTTCTCTTTTCTCCCTTTGCTCCCAAAGGCATTCTGAATCTCCATTTCGCCTGGACGAATCCAAATCTTTTCTTTCCCAATTCGTCTCCATAGAAAGGCCTTGCCAATTCGAACAAAAAAGTACAACCACAATGTACTAGATACAATAAAAAACACCCTATCCGATAACGCCTGAGCAACTATTGCGTAGTAAATAAAAACACCCCCACAGTAGGTCCAAGCCAACAACCAACTGAGCAACATGCTCAATTTCCATCGCTCTACTTTTTGATCGATCTCAATGAAAATCTCATTCTCTGCTATCTTGCTAACCGTAATTCTCGGCGCAATTTGTTGGGTTTGTTTCTTCATAATTGGTTCAATGCTGATTGATAAATAGAAAGATATTGATCAGTGATCTTCTGTACATCAAAGTGGGCGGCAACATCCCTCGCTCCATCAGAAAACTTCTTTTGTTCACTAAAAATTTTCAAAGCACACTCAGCCATTTGATGCACATCACCAACTGGACACAAATAACCGGATACACCTTGAATATTCACCTCTGGCAGACCACCAGTATCAGAGGAAACAACAGGAACGCCCAATGCCATAGCCTCCAATGCACTCAGTCCAAAACTTTCAGACTCTGATGGCAAAATAAACAAATCCGCTCCTGCAAGAATTTCTTGTGGCTCCTTAACACTCCCAACAAAATAAATTCGTTCTTCCAAACCGTGTTCACGGCTCCATTGTTCTGCCTTATGTCTATCAGGACCATCACCCACCATTACCAAACGAGCATCCACTTTATCCTGAATAATTTTGAATACAGCAAGCACATCCATCACACGTTTTACCGGTCTGAAATTCGAGGTATGGACACACAACTTTTCAGATCCCGTAACAAACTCTCTGCGCACCACTTCCCGCCACTTATCACACTCCGGTACAACCTGAATAAAATTGGGTACAACTGTAATCTCCTTTTTTATATTAAAAAAACGAAAAGTATCCTTTCTTAAACTTTCACTCACAGCAGTTATCGCATCTGAATGATTAATGGCAAACGTAATCACCGGTTTGAAAGAATCATCTTTTCCCAATAATGTGATATCAGTGCCATGCAACGTTGTCACTACTGGAATGTGTATGCCTTCATCCATCAATATTTTCTTTGCCATGTAGGCAGCAGAAGCGTGCGGGATAGCATAATGCACATGAAGCACATCCAACTTTTCATACTTCACAACATCTACCATCTTACTGGCCAAAACCAATTCATAGGGTGGGTAAACAAACAAAGGATACTCACTTACGTTAACCTCATGAAATCGAATATTCTTATTTACCCCATTCAATCGGACAGGTTGTGAATAGGTAATAAAGTGGACTTGATGCCCCCGATTGGCCAAAGCAATGCCCAATTCCGTCGCCACTACTCCACTTCCACCGTAGGTAGGATAACCTACCATTCCGATACGCAAGGGCTCTTCAATATTCATAAAGCAAAGTTACAACACGACTGACATCAGCGGAACAACTGTTTGTAGACTTCTGTTTGAATCTTGGTTCTGTAATTGCCTTGAATCAACTTTTTATTGTCCACATTGGGATGAATTCTGTTGCTTAAAAAGACAAAAACCAAGTCATGCTCAGGATCTACCCAACCCATGGTTCCTGTAAATCCTGTATGTCCAAAACTACTATCTGAAACCAATTCTGAAGCGCTGCCTCCGTTGGTGCCCTTCAATGGTGGTTTATCCAAAACCAATCCACGTCTATTCCCAGTCAAGTGTCTTTGATTAAACAACTCCACCGTTTCTGGCCGAATAAGTTGCCTCCCTCGGTAATTTCCTTTTCCATTCAACAACTGAAGAACAGCTGCTAGATCATAAGCATCAGAAAACAATCCTGCATGTCCAGCTACACCGCCCATCAATGCGGCAGTCTCATCATGCACATAACCTCGTATCATTTGATGTCGGAAAACGGTGTCATTCTCAGTTGGGGCTATTAGGTTACTATCCATACGTTCCAAAGGAAGATAACCAAGTGTATTCAATCCCATGGGATGGTAAAAGTTTTCGTTTAAAAAATCAGTCCAAGACTTACCCGTCTTCAATTCGACAAACTCCTTTACGAAAAAATACCCAAGGTCACTGTATTCATATTGCGCTGGCAGTTTCAATGGAGTTTCCAGAATCCTTCTCCTGATTGCATCAACGATACAACTATCTGCATAAAGGCTATCAGCAACAATTCTATCGGTAATCTCCTTTCTTCCTCTGTGCCATGCTGCTGAATTGAAAACGCTAGCAAAGGGAATAAAGTTTTTGAGTCCCGCTTGATGGGAGAGCAAATCTTTCCATTTGATTTTTGCATATGGGGATTTTCTTGGAAAAGTTAAACTTTCACCAAGGGTAGATTCCATACTCCAATATCCATGGTCATACATCCACATCATTGCTAAAGCCGATGCAGATAATTTTGTAATAGACGCCAAATCATATACGCTATTCAAACGCACAGAACTTTGCTGTTTATGATCCAAGTAGCCATAGGCCTGGTCGTATACAATTTCACCTCCATGGGCAACCAACAATCGGCAGCCCGGAAAAGCGCCGTCCATCAAACCAGCGTTAACCAAAGAATCAACACGCTTCCATTGGTAACGATACTGGAAACTGTTGCTTTTCTGCTCCACTTGAAACATGTTCTCCAAATACTCTTTGTTCTTTGGCACAACAATATTTCGGGATTTAATCAACCGCAATTGCTCCGGTGAACTATACACGGATTTAGACAAAACATTACATCTTTGAAGCTCTATCCCATCGCCACATTTCCACATTGAACCCACGCTAACAGGCAATTTCCCGGTAAATGGTCTTGCACCCGAAATGGCCTCCATCATGACATGTTGGGTCAGTTCATCATCTTGATATCCAGTTGCTATAATGTCAAAATTTGTAACATCCAATTCGGCTCCAACAGCGTATGGGTTTGAAAAAAGCAATAGCATTTTGTTCTTTTCATTTTGCCAATTTGAAATCCAATTCAACCAATAAGGCGATACACTAAAATTTTTAGATGCTTTACTCGATGTATTGATGAATGCAAAACCAACCAAATCATAAGCATTGAGCAGCGACAATAACACCTGAGCTGTATCCTTCCAAGTAGAGTCAATATCACGCGGCCAAAAATGAAAATCAACCTGATTCAACACCTTTGCGGATGACACAATTTGGCTGGTTGAATCTCCTCCAATAATCACCAAAACTTTCTTAGTCAACGGATCTCGCCATGCTTTCAATGCCGTTGAATCTGTCTTCATCAGCGTTAGCGCCCCAGCATTTACGTCCTGATAAATTTGAAGTGCTTGAGGCTGACCCAAATCTTCCATGACTTTGTCTTTTTTCAAATGCACTCCTTCACTTAATCCACACCACTCTTTGCTTTGTAGAATTTTATAACAACTCTCATCAATGCGATCCATAGACAACTCTCCACTGGCCAATTTGACTTTAATCGCTTCAATGGCCTTAGGTATGTTGGATGGAAAAAGTAAAATATCATTTCCTGCTTGGATGGCCATCACTTCCATTTCACCCGGCTTAAAATGCTTGGCTACTCCTTGCATATTCAGCGCGTCGGTAACTATAAGACCTTTAAAACCCATTTGTTGCTTCAGCAAATCTTGAATCAACGACGAAGACAGTGATGCCGGAATGCCTGGTCTATTTTCATAAGCAGGGACATACAAATGACCCGTCATGATACTGGACAAACCTTGCTTAATCAACGGAGGATAGGGAAAGAGCTCCAAGCTATCCAGCCGCTCCTTTGAAAACGGAATCACCGGCATATTTTCATGGCTATCTGTATCCGTATCACCATGACCGGGAAAATGTTTGGCGCAAGCCAAAATGTGATTCTCTTGCAAGCCTTCCATAAAAGCCTCACTGGCTTTCAAAACACCAACCCTATCCTCCCCAAACGAGCGATTGCTGATGACAGGATTTCTGGGATTGTTATTGATATCCACAACCGGCGAAAAACTAAAATGAACTCCCAATCGTTTCAATTGTCTGGCTGTCTCTGCAGCATAGTCCTTGACAATTTTCATGTCAGAAAGGGCGCCCAATGTCATTTGACGTGGATAGAGAATAGTGGAATCCAAGCGCATGCTCAACCCCCATTCAGCATCCATTCCAATCAAGAGAGGAATAGAGGACATGTCTTGGTAACGCTGCGTAAATTTCAATTGATTCTGCGGACCACCTTGAAAGAAAATGATGCCACCCACTCCGTATTTCGAAATCCAATCCACCATCTGCTTGTCGTTGAAATACATGTGCTTGGGATCGCTCCAAGCGGGAACCATGAAGAGCTGACCAATTTTCTGGTCCAAAGTAAGTGTGCTAAATACCGAATCAGCCCACGGTGTTGCAACACGTGTAAACACGGGCTGAGATTTTACTCCTGCACAAATCGCTATAAAAAAATAAAATCCTAGAAAAATCCTTCTCATCAACCGGCAAGGTAAATCAGTTGAAGGGGCCATTAAAATGCTTATGCAAAAATGGCAAACAAAGATTTGTTGAATTACTGTTCGATTCTCTTGACCGCTTGGGCCATCACAAATTCAAACTGCTCATCGATAGTCAGATTGGAATTATCCACCACGACAGCATCCTCTGCCTGGCGCAATGGATCCATTTCCCTTGTTGTATCAATCAAATCACGGTTGGTGATGTTGCTTTTAATTTCATCCAAAGAAACGTCCAAACCTGCTGCAATCAACTCATCATATCTGCGTTTAGAACGAACATCCGCATCAGCCATCATAAAAATTTTCAATTCAGCATCAGGCATCACAACTGTTCCTATATCTCTCCCGTCCATCACTACTCCTTTGGATTCTGCCAAACGTTTCTGCAATCGAACCAATTTTACCCTCACCTCCCTTACTGCACTGATCAAGGATACATGATTGGAAACTTGAATAGACCTAATCTCTCTCTCGACATTCACGCCATTCAAATAAATCTCCTGCTCGCCTGAATCGGTGTTGTATTTAAATGAAACTACCACGTGATCCAATAAACGAATGAGCATAGGCTCATCTATGGTTTGGTCTTTTTTGATACAATTGTTTTGCAGAGCAAACAAGGTAATCGCCCTGTACATAGCACCTGTATCGACATAAAAATAATAGAGAGCCTTGGCAACTGCTTTGGCAATGGTACTTTTCCCGCAGGATGAGTATCCGTCAATGGCAATATTTATCTTCTTCCTCACGGGTGTCGAAAATACAACAGGTATTGCAAACCCGTTGTATTTTCAAGAAAGAAATTTCATTTACAATCCAAAACCATAATAAGCTCGGGTACCGTTGGGGTAAACGCCCTCAATCATGATACCTTCCCCTTTGCTCTTAGAACCCAAAGCGCGATTTAAGTCCTCAGGAGTTTCAACCATCTCTTCATCTACTTTTGTAATAATAAAACCTGGCTGAATACCTGCCGCTTTCAACTTACCGGGGCTAATCGATTTTATTTTTGCGCCACCTTTGATGCGCAATTTCATTTTCTCTTCGCTAGAAACAGGGCCAAAATCAGCACCGAGCGAACTTACATTGGCTGCTGCTTCTGCTTCAAAATTGCTCAACTCCGCTTTACCGCTTCTGTTCTTGAGGGCAACAGTAATCTCCTGCCACTTGTTGTTTCTCCACACACCCAATTTAACTTTATCGCCAGGGCGATATTTGGCTACTTGTTCTTGCAATTGTGGCACATTCTTAACCGGACGGTCTCCCACCTTCAGAATAACATCACCCTCTTTGATCTCAGTATCAGTTGCCGTTACTCCATTGACTAAAATTCCTGCTACTTCATTCAATCCTTTGTCCTTGGCAATGTCCTCGGAAACTTCTGAAATCTTTACACCAATGAAAGCGCGCTGCACACGACCAAACTCAATGATATCGTTCGCCACTTTTCGTGCAATGGTAGTGGGTACAGCAAAAGAATAACCGGAAAATACGCCTGTACGTGAAGCAATGGCCGTGTTGATTCCCACCAACTCTCCTTTGGCATTGACCAAAGCACCTCCACTATTTCCGGGGTTCACCGCAGCATCGGTTTGAATAAAAGACTCTACAGGGAATATTTCCTCCGAACCATTGTTGCGGTTTCCTATCAAATTAATGTTACGCGCTTTGGCACTCACGATACCCGCAGTTACAGTTGACGTCAACTCAAATGGATTACCAACTGCCAATACCCATTCTCCCACTTTAACATCTTCGCTATTGCCCCAATTGATGGCTGGTAAATTTTCTTCGTCAATTTTAATGACAGCGATATCAGTACTTGGATCCCGGCCAACCAATTCAGCCGTATAATTTTTGTTGTTATTTAAGGTAACAATCAATTTCTGCGCTCCTTCTACCACGTGGTTATTGGTGATGATGTACCCATCGTTGGAAATAATCACTCCACTTCCCGTGCCTTGCTGCACCTGAGGTTGTTGTTGGTATCCAAAAAAATCAAACCATGGATTATAGGCAGGGCTCACCGTACTTTCCGTCTTCACGTGAACGACACAATTGACCGATCGATCTGCCGCGCCAACAAAGTCAGTATTCATATCACCAGGCATACCGCCAGCATAGGACACCTGATGTGCAGGAAGTGAGCCATTCAAAGCCGATAAATTGGGATTGCTCCATTGTATCACTGCACTTCCGATAAGCGCAACGCCCCCTCCGAGCAACGCTGCACTAGACAATAACCACCAATTCTGTTTCATTTGCAATACAATTTTATGATTCAAAATTACAACCGAAAAAGGATAAACTTGTTGCATCAAAAATTTGAAGAAATGTTAATGCATTGACTTATTGGAGGTCACAGCGCCTTACCTTTGAGTCGTGAAAAAATTCAGTCTATTCATCTGCGTCATTGCCTGCTGGTTATTTGTGGCCTGCGAAAAAGAAATTACCGTGGATTTGCCGGAAACAGAAGCCTTGTTGGTTGTTGAAGGAACCATTGAAAATGGTTTACCGCCTATTATTTTTCTAAGCCAATCCCAAGGTTACTTCGACCCTATCAATGCTGAAACAATTCAAAACTTTTATCTCTGCGATGCCAAAGTCACTTTAACCGTAGATGGAATGACCGATACGCTCATCAACATTAACGCGGCAAGTCTGACTCCTGAGCAATTAGAGCAGGTGGCAGATTTAATTGGCATTCCTGCTGAACAAATTGCAGCCAATAATTTTTGTGCATACACCTCTCTCAATCCCAATTTTTGGGGACAACCCAACAAAGTGTATAACCTTAAAGTCGTGCACCAGGGTAGAACTGTAACCGCAACCACCAAACTCAACACTCCCATTCCTTTGGATAGTCTTTGGTTTGACATTCCCTCAGGAAATCCAGCAGACTCATTGGGGTTCTTGTATGCAACATTAACTGACCCTGATACATTAGGCAATTGCTACCGTTGGGCAGCCAAGCGCATCAATCGCTATACCAACGCTCCTGCTGATCAAGCAGATTTGATTGGACAACCCAAGGATGCCGATTTTGTTTATCCCTTCAATTCCGTTACAGATGACGCCTTCTTCAACGGATTAAATTTTGATTTTTCTTACTACCGTGGGAGAGAATTAAATTCAGAAAAATTTGATGACACCAATGATGAGGCTGGCTTTTACAAAGTGGGAGACACTGTCGTCGTAAAAGGTCAAGTCATTGACTACCCCAGTTTCCAGTTCATTTTTGATTTTGAGAACCAAGGTGGTGGCCCATTTGCATTGCCTTATAACTTGAGATCCAATGTCAAAGGTGGTTTGGGCGCATTCATCGCCTACGGTTCATTGCTCGACACAGTGATTTGCGTGAAGTGATTTGAATCACACAAATAAAGGCAACCTAAACCCTAACTTTGCCCCGAAATTCAAATTGAACATGAACACTTTTATCTCAGCCATTACTTTTAAATGTCCTGCCTGTCATCAAGATAGCATCTATGAAAATCCATCCTTGTACACCTTAAAGGAATTGAGCAAAAACAAAAAGTGTTGCAACCATTGTGGTGCAGATTTTCAACCTGAGCCTGGTTTTTATTTCGGTGCAGCTTACGTCTCTTGGGCGTTAACAGTAGCCACTTGGGTAGCGGTATTGATTGCTTTAAAATGTTTTGATTGGTGGGGATGGATGGAATTTGGTTTCTTAACTCATCCCGTAACTTTCCTCTTCTCAGGCATAGGAACGAGCTTGGTCCTTTTCCCTTATATGTTTCGCTTATCCAGAAGCATTTGGGCCCATTTTTTCATTGCCGAGAAAACGGAAGAATAATTATCCCAACTCTTGCAGTTCTACCAAGGTTTTGTATAGACCTTCTTGCGCCATCAATTCTTGGTGGTTGCCTTTTTGTACAATTTCTCCTTGATCAATCACCAATATACAATCTGCATTTTGCACGGTGCTTAGACGGTGTGCAATAACAATGCTGGTGCGGTCTTTCATCATGTTTTGAATGGCATCTTGCACCAATTGCTCGCTTTGCGTATCCAACGCCGATGTGGCTTCATCCAAAATCAAAATAGGCGGATTCTTGTACAAGGCGCGCGCAATGCAAACGCGTTGTTTTTGTCCGCCCGATAATTTGCTTCCCCCATCACCCACATTGAATTCCCATTGACCCTGACATTGTTCAATAAAATCGGATGCATTGGCCATCTTGGCTACTGTCTTTACTCTTTCCTGATCCACTTGATCAAATCCCAATGCGATGTTCTTGGAAATGGTATCATTGAAAAGGATGGAATCCTGGGTAACCACGCCCACATGATTTCTCCATGAGGACAATGAACGGCTGCGCAATGAGACACCATCCACCAAAATATCACCCTGATGCGGATCCATTAATCGAACGACTAACGAGGCAATGGTCGACTTGCCACCTCCCGATGGCCCTACCAACGCCACTGTCTCACCTTTCTTCACGGTAAATGAAATGTCCTTCAATACCGATTTGTCCCCATATCCAAAAGAAACTTTTTGAAATTGAATATCGGATTGAAAATCGCCTACTTCAACAGCACCTGGAACATCTTGAACTGACTCCTCAGCGTCCATGATTTCGTTGACACGGTCCAATGACGCAGCTCCTTTGGACACCTTGAATACCGCCTCTGACAGCGCACGAGCGGGTTGAATGACTTGCGAAAAAACCACCAAGTAACCAATCAACAATGCGCCGGACATCTGCTCCTCCAAAACAATCTTCCCACCTACAAAAAGTAAAATCGCAATGACGGACATAGAGATGAATTCAGACATCGGAGAGCTCAAATACTCTCTTCTGTACAAGCGGTGCATCAACTTGAAATAAGAATCATTTTCGCTATTGAATTTATTGCCAAAATAATGTTCTGCATTGAACACCTTGACCACACGCATGCCCGTTAATGTCTCTTCAATAACGGAAATCAATTCGCCCAAACTTCCCTTACCGCGCTTGGCGGCATTTTTCAAACTCTTGGCAATACGGGAAATCAAAATACCACTGATGGGAAGGAACAACAAAGCAAAAAGTGTCAACTGCCAAGAGATGACAAACAAGGTCACAATGGAGATGGTGAGCATGATGGGGGCCTTGAGCAAAGCCTCGAGTGCACCGATGACAGAAAATTCAATTTCCATCAAGTCATTGGTCATTCTGGAAATCAAGTCTCCCTTTTTCTCGTGGGTATAAAAGGCAACAGACAAACGCAGCACTTTGGCGTACAATTTCGCACGAAGATCTCTTGAAATGGCGGTCCGCACTTTTGCAATGCTCAGCAGAGACAAATAATTGGAGAGATTCTTCAATAGGGCCAACAACACAATCATCCCACACATCAACATCAACGCATTAATCTCGCCATGCTC
>CANGVU010000013.1 GCA_947457325.1 Flavobacteriales bacterium
AGATGGTGATGGTTATTCCAATATAGACGATTGCGACGATAACAACGCTAACATTTACCCTGACCAAGTTGAGATCTGCAATGGCATAGATGACAATTGCAATAATTTGATTGATGATAATTTGGTGTTCGTTGTTTATTATGCCGACCAAGACATTGATGGATATGGAACTTCAGAATCAGACACCTTGTGTGAAGCCCCTTCCGTTGGTTTTGCCACTGAAACTGGAGATTGTGATGATACAGATGCCAACATCAATCCGGGTATCGTAGAGGCTTTCAATGGCATTGATGATAACTGTGATGGTGTAATTGACGAGGATATGATAGACACCGATGGTGATGGCGTGGAGAATGGATTGGACGCTGATGATGACAATGATGGTTTGTTGGATGATGTTGAAGACGACTTTAACGGAGACGGCATCACTGGTGACGATTGTGACAATGATGGCATTCCCAACACATTAGATGCAGACCAATGTCCTGTGTTTATCCCAGAAGGATTTAGCCCCAACAAGGATGGTGTAAACGATGTCTTTGAAATTCAACAGTTGCCTTATGGCGCTGTGGTAGAGTTGGAAGTATACAACAGGTGGGGAGCTTTGGTGTATGAAAGTTCAGATTACAAAAACACTTGGACTGGAGTCAACAATGACGATGAAGCATTGCCTTCAGGTGTTTACTTCTACGTTGTGCGCATTGCCAACGAAGGATTCGAAAAGACCAACCCATTAACCATTTGGAGATAGTTCATTTAAAACAAGAAAAGATGAAAAAATTATTGATCGTTTTATTTATTGCTCTTCCTGCGGTTTTTTGGGCGCAGCAAGATCCTCAATATACTTTGCACCAATTCAACCCACTTTTGATTAACCCTGCTTTCACAGGTTCAAGAGGTGGCATGGAGGCCAATGTCAGTTACCGCAACCAATGGATGGGCATGGACAAAAGTCCAAGAACATTTGGTGCCAATTTCCAGAAGCGTTATTTCAGCGATAAGTTGGCAACTGGTGTGAGCTATTATGGCGACCGCATTGGTTCACTATCAAGAAACGTTGTTCAAGCATCACAGGCTTATCACCTGACCATGACCAAGTTTAATTTGTCATTGGCATTGAACGTAGGTTTGGAGCAGTTTACAGGTGGTTTAGCCGGAATACAACACACCATCTCAAGTGAGGTTGACAATGCCTTTGCTTCTGATGTGCAAAAGACCAGTTTGAATTTTGGAGCAGGTGCCTATTTGTATTCTCCAAAATTCTGGGCAGGATTTTCTTTGCCTCATTTGATGAAATCAGATTGGGGAAAAGCCACAACAGGTGATGTTCAAGCAGCTTATGCTTCAGTGCATAGTTTCTTGACTGCTGGTGGAATTGTTAATGTAAATCCTATGGTGGATTTGAAACCTTTTGTTCTTATTAAGTGGACAGAGAACGTTTCTCCTATGATGGAATTGGGTGCAATGGCTTTTTGGACAAAAAAGATTGGCGTTGGAGCGGGTTACCGTGTAGGAGACGCATTGATTTTGAATGCTGAGTGGATGGTGAATGACAATTTCAGAATTGCCTATGCCTATGATAGAACCATTTCAGGGTTGACAGCCTTCTCTCAAGGTGCACATGAAATTGGTATTCGTTACAACATAGGAGGAATTGTTGGATTGAGATAATTTTCGACCAATTGAAATAAAAATGGCGACCAATCGGTCGCCATTTTTGTTATATAAAACCAAATCAATAGTTGAGTAACTTCTCCATGGTTTCAGCCAATTTTCGATTGGCCAAGTATTGATTTTCCAATACAGCACTAAATGGAATGGGAGTGTCCATGCTGGCACATCGCATCACAGGTGCATCCAAATATTGGAAACATTGTTCGGTGATGCGCGCAGAAATCTCTCCACCAATACCACCCGTTTGGTTGTCTTCGTGCACAATAAGCGCACGTCCTGTTTTTTGGACACTTTCAAAAATGGTGTCATAATCCAATGGTGATAGCGTGCGCAAATCAATCAATTCAACATCTGCGGGGTGTTGTTTCAAGTAATCCATCATCCAGTGAACGCCCAAACCATAAGTGATTACTGTGGCTTTGCTTCCGGATTGAATAATGCGGGCTTTGCCAAATTCCAAAGAGTAATAGCCTTCAGGAACCTCTCCTTCAATGCTTCTGTATAACGCTTTGTGCTCAATGAACAAAACCGGATTGGGATCCTCAAACGCACGGCACAACAATCCTTTTGCATCTTCTGGAAATGCAGGATAAGCAATCTTTAATCCCGGAACATGGAAGAACCATGCTTCATTGGTTTGACTGTGAAATGGACCAGCAGCGACACTTGCCCCCGAGGGCATGCGCACCACCACATCCGCATTCTCTTCCCAACGGTAATGCAGCTTTGCCAAATTGTTGACAATCTGGTTAAATCCACAAGTAACAAAATCCGCGAATTGCATTTCCACCATCGCTTTCCAACCTTTCATGCTCAATCCCAAACCTGCACCAACTATCGCTGACTCGCACAAGGGTGTGTTGCGCACACGATCTTTTCCAAATGCTTCTACAAATCCTTCGGTTACTTTGAAAACACCGCCATAGTCGGCAATGTCTTGTCCCATTAACACCAGATTGTTGTGCTTTTTCATGGACTCTTTCAATCCATCAGAGATGGCGTCAATAAAACGCATGTTGACTTTTGTGCCAACGGGATGCGTTGCTGCTTGATGCAAAGGTGCAAAAACATCTGCACGTTCTTCCTCCTCATTGGGCGTAATTTCAGGCAACGCGTAAACAATCTTTAGCGCGTTGTTGATTTTTAGTTTGATTTCTTCACGCTGCGCTTCTGCAGCAGCAGCAGAAACAATATTTTGTTGAATAAGCCAATTTTCGAAATTGTCGACGGGATCTTTTTTTGTCCACTCATCAATCAACCCTTGCGGATAGTACTTGGTACCACTGGCCTCCTCATGACCCCTAATTCTGAAAGTCATCAATTCCAAAAGAATGGGCCTGGGATTCTCACGGATGCTTTCCAATAATCTTTTTACAGTGGAATAGACTTCCAAAATATTGTTTCCATCAATCTGCACGGCATCTTCTGCGGGAATTCCGTATCCAATGGCTTTATCGATGAATTGCTTGCATCTGAACTGTTCATTGCTTGGGGTGGATAATCCCCATGCGTTGTTTTCTATGGCAAAAACCACAGGCAGTTGCCAAACCGCGGCAACATTCAATGCCTCATGAAAATCGCCTTCACTGGCTCCACCATCACCGGAGAAGACCACTGTTCCTTTGGGATTTTTTTCTAGCTTTTGCGCCAAAGCGATTCCATCTGCAATGCCCAATTGGGGTCCCAAGTGGGAGATCATTCCTACCAAGTGATGGGCTTTGGTCCCAAAGTGAAAAGAGCGATCTCTACCCTTGGTAAATCCCGTTTTCTTTCCTTGAAACTGTGTAAACAATTGCACCAAATCCAATTTCCGGGAAGTGAACACTCCCAAGTTGCGGTGCATGGGCAAAATAAACTCATCGTCTTCCATGGCCTCTGTAATGCCCACGGAAATGGCCTCTTGACCAAAGGAGCTGAACCACTTGGAAATTTTTCCCAAGCGCAATTGACTCAACATTTTTTCCTCTATCAAGCGCGGAAGCAAGATGGCTTCATAGAGCTTGAGCAACTCCTCTTTTTGGAGGTTTCCTTGCTCAAAAGGGATGGCAATTTCTTTATCCATAATCAGGCAACGAAGATAGGAAATCTTAGCGGGTCCTTGACCTATCTTTGTTGCTTTCGGTTGAATAGACTGACATGAATGAAACATTTGAAATAGTAGTCTCTCCAGAAGAGCGCGAGGATTTGCAAAAAATCCATCGGTTGGCCTGCCAAAGAGCAGGAGTAAATCCAGCACAGTATTCAAGTACCATCGTCAAATCAAGCATAGATGCCCGGAAACGTCCAGTTTTTCGACTTCAAGTGGCTGTTCATGAGGCTGATGAAACCGCGTTGCGTCTTTTACCTGTTTTGTACCCCGATGTGCGTCAGTCAGCTGTGCACGTTTTGATTGTGGGCTCCGGTCCTGCCGGACTTTTTTGTGCTTTAAAATTGATAGAGCTGGGCATTAAGCCCATCATTTGGGAACGTGGACATGATGTTCGCCAACGCCGAAGAGACCTGGCAGCCATTACCAAAAACCAAGAGGTAAACCCCGAATCCAATTATTGTTTTGGTGAGGGTGGTGCAGGAACCTACTCAGATGGAAAGTTGTACACGCGTTCTACCAAAAGAGGGGATGTCAAGTCCATACTTCAGGCTTTGGTTCAGTTTGGTGCAGATCAAAATATCTTAATCGAAAGTCATCCCCACATCGGCACCAATAAATTGCCCCAAGTAATCACCCAAATGAGAGATCAAATCATTGCCTCAGGTGGTGAAGTTCATTTCTCAAAGAAATTTGTTGACTTTAAAGTCAATGAATCCACAAAGTTGGATGCTTTTGATGAAGAGGGAAATACTTTTTCATTTGACGATATCGTCTTAGCGACAGGCCATAGTGCCCGTGATATTTTTGAACTATTGCACAACAAAGGTTTGGAGGTGCAATTCAAATCATTTGCATTGGGTGTAAGGGTGGAACACCCCCAATCCGTTATTGATGCACAACAATACCATTGCGAAGTTAGGCATGAAGCTTTGCCTGCTGCGGCCTACTCATGGGTTGAGCAAGTCAATGGCAGAGGCGTCTATTCTTTTTGCATGTGTCCTGGAGGCATTATAGCTCCTTGCGCCACAGACAAAGAGGAGGTGGTGACCAATGGATGGTCGCCCAGCAAGCGAAACAATCCTTGGGCCAACTCGGGCATTGTGGTGCCTGTGCAATGGGAAGACATTCCTGAATTTCATTCCTACGGACCTCTTGCAGGATTGCGTTTTCAGCAAAGTGTTGAAAGAGCCTGTTGGCAGGCTGCCGGAGAAACACAACGAGCGCCGGCGCAGCGTTTATTGGATTTTTTGAGAAACAAAACCAGTGCTCAACTTCCAACGTGCTCTTATTTACCCGGTGTTGTATCCAAGAATCTGC
This sequence comes from Flavobacteriales bacterium, assembly GCA_947457325.1. Classification (GTDB taxonomy): domain Bacteria; phylum Bacteroidota; class Bacteroidia; order Flavobacteriales_D; family Sanyastnellaceae; genus CAMCTV01. Next base: position 5,081 of record CANGVU010000013.1, read on the forward strand.
ATGACATTTTACCTCCTTTTATCGCGCAATCTTTAAAGAAGGGATTTGAACAAGTAGGTAGAAAAATGAAGACGTATTTGCATCATGATGCTATACTAGTGGCTCCTGAATCACGCACCTCCTCTCCTGTCCGCATCCCAAGGGATGCAGAGCATCTTTCTCATCCGCAAATGAGGAACCTATATCCATGCGGCGAAGGTGCGGGTTATGCAGGCGGTATTATTTCTGCAGCGATTGATGGAGTGCGGATAGCGGAAACCTTATCTTTGAAACATGCAAACCGTATCCAAGTGGATTGAAGATGCAACGGAACAAATGGCCACGCTTCCAGGAATTGGAAAAAAAACGGCCATGCGTTTGGTGCTGCATCTCTTGAGGAAATCTGAAGACGAAGTAAACCATTTTGCCCAAGCACTTTTAGCGGCCAAGCAAAACATCAAATCTTGCCAAACCTGTCATCAATTGTGTGACGATGAGACCTGTGACATTTGCAAAAATCCAACACGCAACAAGGAGACCATTTGTGTGGTTCAAGACATCAGAGATGTTATGGCCATAGAGTCTACAGGGCAATTTAATGGCGTCTATCACGTTTTGGGAGGGCTCATCTCTCCAATGGAGGGAATAGCACCATCAGACTTGAACATGGCAACACTTTTATCAAGAATAGAATCACAAGGAGTGCAGGAAGTTATTTTGGCTTTGAATGCAACCATGGAAGGAGAGACAACATCCTTTTACATCTATAAGAAATTGGCCCATGTTGATCTTAAAATTTCCAATATCGCCCGCGGCGTTGCGGTGGGTGGTGAACTGGAATATACCGATGAAGTAACTTTGGGACGAAGCATAGTACACCGAACACCCTACGAAAACACCCTGAAACGCTGAGCATGAAGCTTTCTGTTATTGTTGTTAATTACAACGTTCAATATTTTTTAGAGCAATGCTTGTACAGTGTGCAGCAGGCGGTGAAGAATATTGATGCAGAAGTTTTTGTAGTAGACAATGTGTCCAAGGATGATTCCGTGGCCATGGTTAAACAGAAGTTTCCTTGGGTCAAGCTAATCGCCAATGAAGAAAACGTGGGATTTTCGCGGGCCAACAATCAGGCCATCAGAATCGCCCAGGGCGATTACGTTTTGTTGTTGAATCCGGATACCCTTGTTGAAGAAGATACTTTTAAAAAGTGCATCGCTTTCATGGACGATAGGCCAGATGCGGGTGCATTGGGTGTCAAAATGGTAGATGGTACAGGACAATTTCTAGCTGAATCAAAGCGAGGCATTCCTTACCCTTCTACTTCTTTCTTTAAAATAAGCGGCCTCTACAAACTTTTCCCTCGCTCTGCCTATTTCAATCATTATTACTTGGGCCATTTGTCCAAGGATGAGAATCATGAGATAGAAATTTTATCCGGTGCTTTTATGTTCATGCGAAAGACAGCACTGGATAAAGTAGGATTATTGGATGAGGCTTTTTTCATGTATGGTGAAGACATTGATCTGAGTTGGCGAATCATTCAAGGTGGTTATAAAAACCATTACTTGGCCGATACCAGGATTATTCATTATAAAGGAGAGAGCACCAAGAAGGGCAGTTTAAACTATGTCTATGTCTTTTATCAAGCCATGGAGATTTTTGCCAACAAGCATTTTGGAGGATCCTATGCAAAGTGGTTTCATGGCATGATCAAAGTGGCCATATGGTTGCGAGCGGGAATCAGCTTTGCCAAGCGCATTGTCCAAAAATCCATGATGCCAGTGATGGACATTGGACTCACTTTGAGTATTTGGTGGTTGCTGAAGGTATTGTATTCTGACATTACTGGAATTGTCATTCAGGACAACATTGCAATACCTGCATTTGGATTGGCTGGATTGTTTTGGTTGGTGCAAGGATGGGTGCAAGGCCTATATGATCAACCCGTCAAAACGCAAGGTGTAGTTAGCGCTTTGGCACGCGCTGGATTTTTTCTTCTTGTGCTTTATAGTCTTTTACCAGAAACGTGGCGATTCAGTCGCCTTTTGATTGTCATTGGTTCATTGCTGGCCATGGTGGTTTTTTGGTCGTTGCGTTGGCTAATCCAAAAGTGGCAATCGCGAGGATTGGCGGCGATGAAAAAGGTTTTGATTATCGCTGATGATGCGGAAATGGCAAGGGTTCAGGTATTGTTGAAGCATTACTCAACGGATGTTCAGGCCCTGTCATCTGCTCATTTCACGGAGTTGTTAAATGGCCAGGCACTTTCATCAAAAGTGCGTGTGGAAGGATTTCATACCGTTGTTTTTTGTGCCAAAGATTTATCCAGTGAGGACATCATCTCAGCCATGAGCCAATTGTCTCATTTGCAAATCGAGATGAAAATTGCTCCGCCAGAGTCTTTCTTTTTGGTGGGTAGTCAAACCATTGATGGTGTTTACCACACTCCCATTGTGGAGTTGAATAGCATAGCCAGTCTGGAGAATCAGCGAAAAAAGCGTCTTTTTGACGTCGCTACTGCGTTGATTTTGATGACAACTTTCTGGATATGGTTTTCCAAGTACAGATTTCGTTTGGCCAATTGGTCCATTCAAGTTTTGTTCAAGCAGAAAACTTGGGTAAGCTACTCAAAGCCTGTGTCCTCATTGCCCAAATTACCTACAGGGTTTTTCAACCCATCTGGGGCTGAAATATTGAATCTAGATGCAGAAAAGGCAGACATGCTTTACGCCAAGGATTACCATTGGACCAAAGACTTGAAACTCGTTTGGAAGAACTTGTCGTTTTGATTTATTTGACAAATTTACTTTCGTAAAGATCTATCCATTCCTGTGGTGACATCTTCTTCATCAATTCACCAATTAAGTCAAAAGGGATTTCTTCTATCTTCTTGAACCGAATACAACTTTTACCCATGTCCAATTTACTTTTGACATGCTTGGGATATTCACCAACAAACCAATCCAATAGATTGGGTTCTGCATAGATGCCCATGTGGTACAAGGCGATGAAGTTTTTTTGCGAAGCGATGGATACAAAAGGAAGGGCAATCTTGGAATCACAATGGTATCCCTTTGGATAGATGCTGTGCGGCACACAGAAGCCAATCATGCCATAGCTGAAGTCCAATGAAAAACCTTTGGGCAGATTTTTCTTCATAACAGCAATCAGTTTTTCCATCACCCCTTTTCTGTCCTCAGGCAATGCGGCTAAATAGGCGTCAATTTTCTCCGTTGACATAAAAGACTATTTCTTGTTTTTACTCTTTTTGTATTGCAATGCGGCTTTCACAAAGGAAACAAACAAAGGGTGCGGATTCATCACTGTGCTCTTGTATTCAGGATGGTATTGTGCAGCAACAAAATAAGGATGTGAAGGAATTTCTATCACTTCTACCAATCCTGTATCCGGATTCATACCGGTGCATTTCAAACCAGCCTTTTCAAAGTCAGCTTTGTAGGCATTGTTGAATTCATAACGGTGGCGGTGACGCTCTTCAATCACGTCTGTTCCATAGGCTTTGTATGCTTTGGATCTTTTGTCCAATTTACAAGTGTAAGATCCCAAGCGCATGGTTCCACCTTTGTTCACCACTGACTTTTGTTCATCCATCAATGCAATGACCGGATACTTGGTGTACTCTTTCATCTCCGTGCTGTGCGCATCCTTCCAGCCTAGCACATTGCGGGCAAATTCAATGGTGGCCATTTGCATTCCTAAGCAAATGCCAAAGAAGGGAATGTTGTTTTCTCTGACAAATTTGATGGCTTCAATTTTTCCGTCAATTCCCCTGGATCCAAATCCTGGAGCAACCAACACACCATCCAAGTTTTTAACTGTGGCTGCGACATTTTTGGGATATAGATTTTCTGAATGGATCCAATGAATGTTCACCTTGGTTTCATTGGCGGACCCACTGTGGTTAAACGCCTCTGCTATGGATTTATAAGCATCCTTCAACTCTACATATTTCCCTATAAGACCAATATTCACCTCATGTTTGGGTTCTTTGTAGCGCTTTAAGAATTTATTCCACTGTTCAAGATTGGGCTTGACAGTAGATTTGACTTTTAGTTTCTTTAAAACCACCTCATCCAATTTTTCCTTTTGCATCAATAAAGGAACATCATAGATGGTTGGTGCATCAATGCTTTCAATAACTGCGTCCGTGGTGACATTGCAGAACTTGGCAATCTTGGATCGAATAGAGGGGTGTATGGGATGTTCTGTGCGGCACACCAAAATATCAGGCTGAACCCCGTTCTCCAACAACATCTTTACGCTGTGTTGTGTGGGTTTGGTTTTCAATTCACCAGCTGCCGCCAGGTAGGGAACCAAGGTCAAATGAATGACAATACAATCTTCCTCTTTCTCCCACATCAATTGTCGGACGGTCTCGATATAAGGCAAACTTTCAATGTCACCTACTGTTCCGCCAATCTCAGTGATCACAAAATCAAATTGTTTTTTGTTGCCCAAAATTTGAATGCAACGTTTAATCTCATCCGTGATGTGCGGGATAATCTGAACCGTCTTACCCAAATACTCTCCGCGGCGCTCTTTTTCGATTACACTCTGGTAAATTCTTCCGGTGGTAATGTTGTTGGCCTGCGAGGTAGGAACATTGAGAAAACGTTCGTAGTGACCCAAGTCCAAATCGGTCTCCGCACCGTCATCGGTCACAAAACATTCTCCATGCTCGTAGGGGTTCAAGGTCCCTGGATCGATGTTGATGTAAGGATCCAATTTTTGAATGGTCACCTTGAAACCTCTGGCTTGCAATAGCTTAGCCAAAGAAGCGGAAATGATTCCTTTGCCCAATGAAGAGGTAACTCCACCGGTAACGAAAATATATTTTGTATTGTTGGACATGCCCGTAAAAGAAAATAGGATTACGGGATTCAAAGATACGGCAGGTTCACCCTGCGATTCAATTTAATTTTACATGTTCTTGGTCAGGTGCTTCACCCACTTGAACTCAATGAGCCATTCTCGCGCGGCAATGCGCAGAATGGTGTAGACAGGAAGGGCCACCGCCATGGCAGGAATTCCACCTACCGTTGCCGCTGCCATAAGCACGATGAACAGCTCCAAGGGATGAACCCGAATACTACCGCCCAAGATGAGGGGTTGAATCAAAAAGGCATCCAATGCTTGCGCAATGGAATACACCATGATGATGCCCCAAAACAAATCGGTCAGATGCCCTCCGATGGTCAATCCAGAAGACAAACCAATCACCATGGCAAAGCCAAAAGAAATCAAAGGGCCCAGATAAGGAATCACGTTCAAAACCCCAGAGAATAACGCAATCAGCCAGGCGTTGGTCACCCCAGCGATACTTAATCCAATGCCCACCATGGCAATCATCAAAAGAATTTGAATAATCAAACCCCCGAAATAGCGCGACAATGTCTTTTTGGTATGAATGACAATATTTTTCATTTTGTCTACGTGCTCATCCGGTGTGATGGATAGGAGTATTTTGTAGAAAAGATCTTCATCCTTCAGAAAGAAAAAGGACATGAAAACGACAGATATAAAGCCGCCAATGATGCTGATTAACCAGCCCAATAAGTTTTCAAAATATTGCGCATAATAATTGAAACTCAATTTGGCCTGTACCTCGCGGAGCAATTCGGCAAAGGCATCATGTCCGTAACCCATTTGTTCCAACCAGGCCATTTGAGAAGGGAACTGCAACTTTAAGTTGTTTTCTATGGCAACGGGATCTAAGGATAGTATCATGTCAATCTCTGAACGAATCAAAGGCATGAACAAGAGGATAATTCCTGTGAGTGCAGCAATCATCATGATTAAAGTGATGAGCGCTCCTACCCATCGAGGAAGTTTGAACTTCCCAATTTTAAATTTTTCCCATTGATCTACGATGGGGTCTCCAATGAAACCCACCACAGCAGCCAATACCACAAAGAGTAAAATTTTTCGAAACAAATAAATCAGCCCCAAAGCGGCAGCAATCAAAATGATCCAAAGCCAAAAGTTTTTTTCCTTGTTCATTGGTTTGTGGGGAATTGAAGGCGCAAGGTAGTGGCTTTGCCTCTTTCTACCGCGTTGTCATAAGCATGCATGTCCAGGATGGCCAAAGTGCACGGCTCAAAGGCCATCCATTCATTGGTTAAGTAATGATACACCTCGCTGATTCCTGGGTTGTGTGCAAAAACAACAACATGTTCGCAATCACCATGGTCTTGAATCACTGCTAAAATGGTTTCGCAATCCGCATTGTACAAATCTTTCACCGTTTCTGATTTCAGAGGAGGTTGTTTTTTAAGCCAATGTTCTGCGGTTTCCATGGTTCTGCGTGCGGGACTGAAGAGCAAGACAGCATTGTCATGCAGAGGAAAAAGATCACTCTGACTGTGCGCCTCATCGTGACCTCGGCCAGAGAGGGCGCGGTCCAAATCAGCGGTCTTGATTCCGCCTTCAGCATGGGCATGTCTAACGAGGGTAAGTGTTTTCACTGAAACGAAATTACGAGGTTTGAGCAAAAATTACCATTAAATAGTACATTCGCTGTATGGAAAATGTGGTACAATATTTATCGGAGTGCAATCCTGTGTGGGCCGCCTTCTTGGCCACTACCTTTACATGGTTGGTCACCGCGGCTGGAGCGGGTTTGGTTTTTTTGTTCAAACAGTTGCACCGCAAATGGCTCGATGGCATGTTGGGCTTTACCGGCGGGGTGATGATTGCGGCGAGTTTTTGGTCGCTCCTCAGTCCAGCCATTGAGATGAGCCCCGGGGAAGGTTTTGTAAAGGCCATGCCTGCGGCTGTTGGATTTGCGATGGGTGCCATGTTTCTATTTGCCTTGGACAAATGCTTGCCCCATTTGCACATCAATTTTCCCGAAGAAAAGAAGG
>CANGVU010000014.1 GCA_947457325.1 Flavobacteriales bacterium
CACGAACCAACTTCACCGCATAATGCAATCCTTTTGCTCGTGCCCACTCGTGCGCGGATTTCAAAAAGGCCAAGCGATCATGGCGGTACAATTGAACCGTATTGTAAACGATGGGCATTTGATGATTGAACTTCTCCATCATGTCATGACACAGTTGGTCAATTGCATCCTGTATCCAAGAATCCTCCGCATCAATAAAAATCCGTTGCTGCGCAGCATGCGCGCGCTCACAAATGCGCAATACACGCTCCACCACCCGCAACCATTCCTTTTGCTCTTCACTTGAAAGTTGTCCCAAAGTACCACGAACCACCTCGTTCTGTCTTTCCAACAATTCAAATCGTGCAATACCCGTTACTTTGAATACACAAAATGGAATGTGCGGATTGCCCTTGGCCGCATCAATGGTGCGGATGATCTCTTCCGCTGTCGCATCAAAATCGCTCTCCTTCTCCTTGCCCTCCACCGAATAATCTAAAATGGTTCCTATGCCATACTCCGCCAATCGTGCAGAGGCCGCCTTGCATTCCTCCACTGTTTCCCCACCGCAGAACTGCGCAAAAATGTTGTTCTTGATCAACCAGCCAATGGGAAAGCCAATCCCCAATGCGAAATTTGTCAAAGTCCCTCCAATCTTGACCATTGACGGATTACCAATCAACTTAAAAAGCCAATACGATCGGCGCAATGCAGCATCGTCTTTACCCTTGAAAGCGATGGCGGTATTTTCAAATGAAAGTGGTGACATTCGTTGGCAAATATAACGTGGTGATGTGCGAACTAAGCTTTATCTTGCACAACGAAATTTTATAGATCATGGAAGCAGCTCAAAAATACATTTTAGACAACAAAGATCGTTTCTTAAACGAATTGTTCGAACTCATCAGAATCCCCAGCGTTAGCGCGGATTCTGCCTACAATGCAGACGTCGCCAAATGCGCAGAATTGGTGGCCAAAAACCTTCGCGAAGCCGGTGCTGACAACGTGGAAGTTTGCGCCACTGAAGGTCACCCCATTGTTTATGGCGAAAAAATCATCGACCCCTCCAAGCCAACGGTTTTGGTTTATGGTCACTATGATGTGCAACCTGCTGATCCCATCGACTTGTGGCATACTCCGCCTTTTGAACCCACCATCAAGGTAACTGAAATTCATCCTGAAGGAGCAATTTTCGCCCGTGGTTCTTGCGACGACAAAGGACAAATGTTCATGCACGTCAAAGCTTTTGAAGCGATGAACAAAACCAACACTTTGCCTTGCAATGTGAAGTTCATGATTGAAGGGGAAGAGGAGTGTGGTAGTTCTAACCTAGGCCCATTCTGCCGCAACAACAAAGAGCGTTTGAAAGCGGACATCGTATTGATTTCTGATACCAGCGTCATTGCCAACGATTGCCCCAGCATCGACTGTGGATTGCGTGGTTTGAGCTATTTGGAAGTAGAAGTTACAGGGCCAAACCGCGACTTGCACAGCGGTGTATACGGCGGTGCTGTAGCCAACCCCATCAACGTATTGGCCAAGATGATTGCTTCATTGCATGATGAAAACAACCACATCACCGTGGGTGGCTTTTATGACAACGTTTTGGAATTGACCGCCGAAGAAAGAACAGCCTTGAACTTGGCTCCTTTCAGCGAATCTGATTATTGCAAAGACTTGAATATCGAAGCGGTTTACGGCGAAGCCGGTTACACCACCATCGAGCGCACTGGTGTTCGTCCAACATTGGATTGCAACGGAATCTGGGGCGGATACACCGGTGAAGGTTCTAAGACCGTATTGCCTTCTAAGGCATTTGCTAAAATTTCCATGCGCTTGGTTCCGCACCAAACACAGGAAGAGATCACGGAGAAATTCACCAATCACTTCATGAAGATTGCACCCAAGGGTGTGCGTGTAGAAGTTCGTCCGCACCACGGTGGAAATCCAGTTGTAACCCCAACGGATAGCAAAGCCTACAAGGCGGCCAGCGATGCCATGGAAACCACTTATGGCAAAAAGCCCATTCCAACCCGCGGTGGTGGATCCATTCCCATCGTTGCAATGTTTGAATCAGACTTGGGATTAAAGAGCGTCTTGATGGGATTTGGTTTGGACAGCGATGCGTTGCACTCTCCGAACGAGCATTACGGATTGTTCAATTTCTACAAAGGCATTGAAACCATTCCTTATTTCTTCGACAACTTCTCCAAGTAATGCGTTTTTGGGTTGTTCTGTTTTGCTGTTTGTTGGCCTCTTGTCACGTGTACAAAGATGTCACGGTAGAGAATGTCAGACAATTGGAGTTTCAGGAGATAGGCGCGCAAGGGATTGAAGGCACTTTAAAAGTGACCATCAACAACCCCAACCGCTTCACTGTGGAACTCACCGATGCGGACATTGATCTTTCGTTACAGGGAAGAAAAGTGGCCCGTGTCCGATTGGCAGAACATTTATTGGTCCCTAAGCAAAGCAAAAATGAATACTTATTAAAAATCAAAGGCACAGAAGCCAACTTTGAAGCCGCCCTTTCCAGTGGTTTTGCCATTCTTTTTGCTGATGAAATCATCATTGGCGGGGAAGGGTACGTGGAAGGTAAAGCATTGAAAATCACCAAGAAGCTTCCCATAAAATTTGAAAAACCGATAAAAAAGTCGGATTTGAAAAAAAAGAAGTCCTAACCTTTGTGGAAATTGTTGAAAAGTTGTATATTTGCCACCCGTTATAAAAAATACCGACGATTATGAAACGTACTTACCAACCCTCGAATACAAAACGCCGTAACAAACACGGATTCCGTAAAAGAATGGCAGACGCTGCTGGTCGTGGCGTTCTTAACGCACGTCGCCGCAAGGGCCGTAAGAAATTGACCGTTTCTGACGAGCGTCGTCACAAAGGAATCGAGCGTTTATAATTGAGTTCGTAACAGAATTATATTAAATTGCCACGCCTGCGCGTGGCTTTTTTTTTCATGAAAATTGCAATCAATACCCGTCTGCTCAAACCCGGAAAACTGGAGGGGATTGGTCGCTTCACCCTAGAAATCCTCATTCGGCTTATTCATCGCCACCCTGAGCACGAATTTCATTTGCTATTTGATCATTACAACTACGAGCTGATTCCCAAAAGCAGCAACGTTTTTTGTCACACCCTTTTTCCTCCTGCGCGCCGGCCTTGGTTATTCGATTGGTGGTTCGATTGGAGTGTGCCCAGAAAACTAAAAAAAATCAAAGCAGACATTTTTGTATCCCCCGATGGCCACGGATCACTCCGTTGCCCTTGCCCTCAGCTCAATGTGATCCACGACCTGAACTTTATTCACTACCCCGAACTGTTGCCTAAAAAATACGCAACCTACTGGAATCGGCATACCCGCGCGTTGGTACAAAAGACAACACGGATTGCCACGGTAAGTCAATTTTCGAAAAAAGATATTGAACAAACTTTTGGTGTTTCTTCTGAAAAAATAGATGTCCTGTGCAATGGAACCAATCCCGATTGGGGGCCGATTGATGGTGCGCACCAAGCTGCCATCAGAAATCAATACACCAGCGGTAAACCGTATTTCATTTTTATTGGATCATTGCATCCCAGAAAGAACCTGGATCGCATATTACAAGCGTTTCAGCAATTCAAAAAAAATCATTCTGATTATCACTTTGTCATTGTTGGTGCTGCGCTTTTCAATCAAGACGCGCAAGAGGCCTATGAAAATATCACTGATGTGCATTGGTTGGGTAGAAGAGATGGGGATGAGTTATTAACGCTCTTAGCGGCTTCCAATGGTCTGGTTATGGTGAGCTTGTATGAAGGATTTGGGATCCCCATTATTGAGGCGCTGCAGTGTGATGTTCCAGTATTGGCAGCCAACAACTCCAGCATGCCAGAAATTGGCGGAGAAGCCATCTTGTATGCCAACGCTTTGAATGTAGAAGACATCACCCATCAAATGGGCATTCTCTCGCACTTTGACACCCATCACCAAGCATGGCACAATGCCAAAAACGAAATCTTAACCCGCTATACCTGGGAAAAAGCTACCGATTTGTTTTGGCATAGTATACAACAAACCCTGAAAGGACATGCTGCAAAATAGATGGAGCAAAGACCTGATAGAGGTGGGTTGTGATGAAGCCGGTAGAGGCTGCTTGGCCGGACCCGTTTTTGCCGCTGCTGTCATTCTTCCTGACAACTTTGATCATCCTTGGCTCAACGATTCCAAACAATTGACGGAGCAAAAAAGAGAAGCGCTGAGGCCAATCATTGAACAAGAAGCATTGGCTTGGGCTGTCGTGGCGGTTTCTCCTCAAGAGATAGACGAAATCAATATCCTCAACGCTTCCATCACAGGCATGCACCGGTGTATCGACCAGCTCCAAATTGTTCCAGAGCTCATCTTGGTAGATGGCAACCGATTCAAACCCTATGTCGGCATCATTCACCAATGCGTGGTGAAAGGAGATAGCAAATTCAAATCCATCGCAGCCGCATCCATATTGGCCAAAACCCACAGGGATGAACACATGGCGCGTTTACATCTTGAGTTTCCGCATTTCGGTTGGGAAGTGAACAAAGGTTACCCCACCAAAGCGCATCGTTCGGCCATTGCCGCCCATGGACCCAGCCCGCACCACCGCATGACCTTTAAACTTTTGGCGGATCGGTAGTATATCGGACCTTCTTGGTCCACAACAAAGACGGCTTCTCCACCACCCGATAAAACAGCTGTGCCAAAAGGATAGAGCCCACCTGAATCAACAAGAAAAAGAAAACCGACCCCAACGGGCTGCGCATATCGTGATAAAAGAAATGATTGCAGGTTGAAATCACGAACCAATGGGTCAGGTAAAAAGAATACGATATTTCGCCCAAACGGTCCAGCCAACGGTTTCCTTGCTTGACCCAAATGATGACCAAAGCTGTCAGAAAAGCGGTAGTCACAATGCGCCATTTTAATCCGTGCAGAATACCCGTCAAATACAAACACACCAAGGTGCTGAGCAACAAGCCCATCCAAAATTCTTTTTCGCCAATTCGACCCTTCAAATACAAATACACGTAATATCCCATGGTGAATACGGGCAAATGAAAAAACAGTGTGACCTTGACCAATTTGGGCTCAAAGGATTTTGACAAAAAAGACAACGCTAAGGTGACGACCAAAGCTGTCGTTCGAACCCACGCTTTTGACGAAACAAAAAATGGGAAAATCAAAGCGAGATAGAGGTAAAACTGAAACTCAACAAACAATGTCCAATACACATCATTGACCCATTTGGTCCCCAAGAAAGGGGCAGCAAAGGTGACACTATGGAACATTTTGGTCAATCCCTCTGAAGAAATCATGCCTTTCCATCCATAAAATCCAAAGGCGCAAATCACCACGGAAACCAAAAAAGGTGGATACAAGCGCAGCATTCTTTTCAGCATGAACTTCCCTGCAAAGCGCCATTGGTATTGGGATTGGTCCATCGACCAAGGCAACACCACACCACTGATGATGAAAAAAACATAGACTCCCTCTTGACCCCAAGACAACACATTGTAGGTGGCAGGATAATAATCCTTTAACAAAAAAGACGCATGAAACAAACAAACCATCCACGCCGCAATGGCGCGTAAAGTATTCAATAAGGCTAGGTCATTCTTTTTTGTCATCGGTGCCAAAGATACAATGGTTGATTATCTTAGCACACAACCAATATGGGGCATCTCTCATCAGCAATACAGCAATATTTTTCTTTTGGTTTCGGAAAGAAAAAAGAACAATCCCCTGATTGGATTGCTCAGTATAGCTTGCTTCGAAATATGTCCTACCGGCTGGATGCTTCTGCGCCCAATGACCGCTGGATTGGACTTCGCGAATGGTATCGACATGTCATCAAAACCAATGGCCGCCAATCCTTTTATCAAACAATCTTAACAATAAAAGAAGGACATGCGCTAATCACTTGGGACTTCAATAAAGATCCAAAAGCCCTCCAATATGTGCAGCGTTTTCATGAGAGAAAAGTCACCCACTTTGTGGGCAAGGATTTAATTTCTCTGCATCACCTGAAATACAATGCACTAGAAAAAGGACTTTTGCATCTGTTTTGTCTTTGGGTGACTTTCTCCTGCTTTTGTTTTAAAAAACAACGTGCCAATCGTGCGCTATTGATCAGACAATCCATCGAAATGGCCTGTTTGCTTCAGTGGTTTCAAAGGGAGAATATTCAACACGTTTCGTTCTTTCACCCATATGAAATCGACAGCAATTTGCTGAGCGTGGGGCTTCAGCGCTTGGGCATTACCACCACCTTTGTTCCCTCTGTGGTTCCACTTTTCGTCCACAATCATCATTTGATTTGTGATGAGTTGGTGGTCACCTCCCCCTATCAAGAAGAAGAGATTGCCCAATCATTTGCTTCATCCATACAGTTTAAAAAAATGCTTCGATGGCCGGCTGAAACCTTGTTTGATGTTCCCACAGAACGGTCCATTGGTTCAAACAAACGCATCGCATTTTATTCTCATGGCCAATGGTTGCGCAATACATTGGACAGAGCAGATAATGGTCTTTTTGCAGAGGACAGTGAAAAGCTAATTTTACATTGGTTGAAAAAAGGAGTAGACCAAAAACTTTGGGACGTGGTGATTTACTTGCACCCCTTGGAAAAAAAACACATCAAAAAAACGGAAGATTATTACCAAAGATTTTTCGGATCTACCGCTTTTGCTTGGGGGGATCGAACCAAAAGTTCCGCTCATTTTTTCTACCAAGAATCCTTTGGCGTCGGCACTTTGTCTACTGTCATCTTTGAACGCCTGCTAGCAGGTCACAAAACACTCCTGCACCGTAACTTGGAAGATGGCTTCCCCATTGCGAAATCAACATTGAACAACATCTGCTTTCACTCTTGGAACGAACTCGAAAATTTTTGGAACCAGTTTGGCACAAAAGACAACGACTATTTTTTTGAAACACTATCGCTTCGCGATTATCCCAATTACGCAGAGGTAGTCAAAAACGCTTGAAACTTTTTACAATCCCAAGGGGCATAAATCGGCGTTTTATCCTTTAATATTCCTTGAACACCATCTTGCTTAAAACGCTGAATGGGATCCTCATTTAGCGCAATGCCCAAGGCTACTTCAGCAACCAGCATTTCATCCACGTAAGCATCGTAAACCCCTGTGTTGATTAAAGCGTAATTCATGATGTCATAACCGATAGCATCATAAAAAGTGGTGCTGTATACACTCACCTGAATTTTGGACTTAGAAAACCAATCGTTCAATGATCCCGATTGAACAATCTCCACTTGCTCGTCGGCCAAAGCCATGTACTTGGGCACATCCTGCTTGGGTTCATAGGGATGAAGTTTGACCACCATCTTCCAATCAGGATGGTTTTTTAAGACAATTTTCAATTGCTCAACCCAAGGTAAATATTGGTCAGATAAAAACTTTTGCGCACACATCAACACCACGTTCTCCTTTTGCGCACTGGCTTTTTCTTGGACAAACAGTTCGGTGTAATCACCCATCATGAGCAATTGTTCTGGCTTCCATTCAATGCCTTGGAGCAATCGATTACGCCATATGTCGCCATACATCAATAAATAATCAGGCAAGAACATGTTGTTGATCCAAGGTCGATACTCTTCGGGATAAACGTAATACAAATCGGCACCGCTAATCAGGCCATGTTGCAGCTCTACCGTCTGAATGCCCATGTCACGCATGGCGCAGATAAAACCTTCATTGATGTAATGAACAGTAAAGAAGACTTTCTTGTTCTTTGCGGCATCATAAGAACCCCAACAGCGCACGTAACGCATCAAAAAGGAATGCAGTGAAGAATCGAGATAATGCAATTCTTCATCATTCCAACGACCTGAAGATTGGGCGTTTTCATATACCGCTCTCAAATCTTTTAACTGCCTCCAAATTCTCAGACCAGGGAAGGCAAACTTTCCTTCCGCTTCATCAATGACCTGCTCATGCTGCGACTGCGCTTTTCTTCGTTTCACCAAAACCGTAAAAGACAAAGGCTCCAACACCTGCATGATCTTGGTAAAAAACACCGAATGACCGTCCGCTGTTAACCGGCCAGGATCCTGAATGACGTAGGGTGAAGAAATGGTTTTGCTTTTCAGAATTGTTTTAAAATACAAACCTAAAAAATAAACCCATTGCACAATCGCTGATCCTTGAAAAAAACGTCGCTTCTGTTTTGCATTCTGGCGGTTGTTCAAGTAATAATGCAAGGCGGATTGAAAAACCTTGAGGTAAGATCCTTTCTGACCAACACAATCTTGTCTACCCGCCAACTTCTTCAGCACGTAAGCATGCACCTCCGGGAAAGGTGTAGCGATGGGTTCTTGGCGTGGGTCGTTTTTTTGCACAACGGCAAGATAGTGCGGCTTGACCATCCATGATTATTTTTTATTAACTTGTAGACGATTTGAAAAACAAACTTTTCCATAATCTCCAAGGTGCAGGACAATTGCTTTTTGTTTTCCTGACCATGACTTTTGTGGTGGAAACCCTGCGCTTGATATTGGGCCTTCCTCCACTCGGCGCCAGTCCCATCTTTGGTCTGGCTATTGCCATCTATTGGGCATGGAAATTTCACCGCAAAGAGATTGGGAGCTTTTTCATTTTTGTTTTCTTATTGGCCTTTTGTGGTTGGGTAGCATATTTGTTCTACGACTTGTCTTTTGATGGACAATGGTACCACCAAGACGCCATCATTCATTTGCGCGATGGGTGGAATCCCTTTTGGGATGTGCCACTGGCCCACTCAGCCGTTTCTGGTTTCAATGCAGACTATGTCAATCACTACGCCAAAGCACCTTGGACTTTGGCTTCCGCATTCTATCAGTGCATTCCCAAAATTCAATGGAGCAAGGCCGGCGGTTTACTTTGGTTAACCACCTCTTTTCTCATCACCCTTGGCGGGCTTTTCCGCTGGACACAAAGGCCTTTTGTCTCAACCATCATAGCACTGATGCTGGCCTTGTCTCCGGTTTCATTGGGTCAATCTTTGAGCTTCTATGTCGATGGGCAATTGTATGCCTTGATGCGCATCCTCATCATCCTTTTGGCAGACATCTTCATCGATGGTCCTTCCTTTTACCGCTGGTTCAGCGTGGGACTAGCATTTATTTATTTGTCCAATATCAAATTTACCGGGTTGGTCTATGCCTGTATTTTCTTCTTTGGACTTTTTGTGGTGGTTGTTTTTAAACACAAAAAGATTTGGTGGAATGTGTTTTCACGAGGCGTTCTCATTTTCATTCTCGCTTTTTTTGTGGTGGGCCATTGCACCTATGTCCGCAATTGGAAAGACAAGAGCCATCCTTTCTATCCTTTGATGGGAGAGAACAATGAGGGGACCCGCATCGCACAGGTTCATTACCCCAAGAACTTTTTTGATATGAATCCTTTGCAGCGCTGGAATGCAGCTACGTTTCATTATCCTGGATACACCTCGCCCGATCAATTTCCTTCTCGACCCAAAAGACTATTTCACCGCAAAACCGTGCGTGAATCTTTTCTGTATTATCGCTTGCACCAACCCATGCTCATTGCCCCACTGGGACCGTTCTCTGCTGAATTGATTCTCTTACTTATCCCGCTGTTCCTTTTTCTCCTTTGGCGTAACAGAAAAGGCATTTTTCCTTGGCTCCTAGGTGGAATCCTTTTGAGCGTTGTGATACAACCTGAGTTTTGGAACTACCGCTATGCCCCGCATCAATTGTTTGTCTATGCCTTTGTTCTGCTTTTTGGGTTGTTGGATGCCAACCGATGGGTTCAACGCTATGCGTTAATCATTGTCTTTGGTTTTCTGGCCAACTTCAGCATCATTGGTTATGAGTATTATCAATGGAATCGTCAAGGTAGCAGAGCGATTCGTGCAGACCGCAGAGCACTAAAAAACCATACCTTGTATGTGAAAAAAGGATGGCTCAAATCCATGGAGGTACGGTTGAATGAATGGAACGTACAAACCATCACGCCGCCCAATAATCTACCTTCCACGGATTGGAAATCCTTCGCCGCTGACGATTTCTCCGATTGGAAATATATCTTTGTCCGATGAAAGCCTTGGTGGATTTGATGCGCGTGAAAAGTTGGGTGAAGAATGGATTTCTTTTTCTTCCCTTGGTGTTTTCGTTGAACTTGATGCAAGTCTCCTTGGTGGTGCAATCCTTCTTGGCTTTTGTTGTCTTCTCGTTATCCTGCTCTTTTATTTATATCATCAACGACTGGGCCGATGCTGAGAAGGACGCGTTGCATCCCAGAAAGAAAAACAGGCCCATCCCTTCGGGTCGTATTCCAAAAAACCAAGCACTTTTGATTGCACTGATTTTGCTGGCCTTGGCCGTTGGATTGTACTTTGCTGCGCATCTGCCCTTAGCTTTTGGCGCCATTACCTTGGTGTACATTGTTTTGAATCTCGCCTATTCCTTTATACTCAAGTCCATCAACATCATTGAGTTTTTTGTTGTGGCCATCAATTTTGTTTTTCGTGTTTTGGCTGGTTGTTATGTCATTGCAGTCAATCCAACCTCTTGGATACTCGTCGTCAGTTTTTTCTTGGCCTTGTTTCTCATTTTGATCAAACGCAAATCAGAATTGGTTGTATTAAAAGACCAAGCCAAAGATCACCGAAAAGTACTCCAGCATTACACTGTAGCGCTATTGGACAAATTCATCTTCATTGTGGCCACCATCACGGTGATGGCCTATTTGCTTTACACCATGGACACCAAAGTTCAAGCGGCCTTGCACACCGATAAGATGCTCTACACCTCACTGTTTGTGGTTTTGGGGATTTTTAGATTTATTCAATTGAGCCAGTCCCAAGAATTTGAAGGCGAAGGAGATCCTACCACCTTGCTTTTCAAAGACCGTTTTACCCAAATCAATCTGCTTCTTTGGACGGCCTCATTGATTGCTTTGCTCTATGTCTGAGTCTTCACCCATTGCAGTTTTTGATTTTGATGGAACCTTGTACCGCAAGGACACCATGATTCAATTCTGTTGGTTCGTATACAAGCAGCATCCACTCCGTTTGCGCTATGCCCCTTTGCAGCTCATCGCCGCTGTTTTGCATTACATCGGTTTCATCCCCATGCTCACTTTTAAATCACTATTCCTGCGTTACACTGTTGGATGGAGTGAGCTTGAGTTGAAGGAGCACGTCGACGCATTTTGGAAATCGCAAGGGGATATTGTTTTTCATGACAACCTTGTTGAACAAATCAGCACACTCCAATCTCAGAACGTTCATTGCGTCTGCATTTCTGCGTCTCCTGTACTATTCATTGCCCCTGCTTGTGAACGCTTGGGATTCCACGATGTGTTGGGTTCGGAAATCGCGAA
>CANGVU010000015.1 GCA_947457325.1 Flavobacteriales bacterium
ACCAAAATATGCCGCTGGATCATCTGACAATGCATTTTTACTAATGAACCAAATGACCACAGCAGAAAACAACAGTGCAAGTATACTAAAAGCAATCATCCGCACAGAACCTAGCATCTTTTGACGATAAACCAGGAGAATAAAACCAATGCAAGTTAACAACAAGAAAAACCATTCTGTTATGGTTACATAAGTGTACAAGGATTCAAATTTGCCCCAATAAAAAACCAAAACAATGGCCCAAATAGACTGCAACAAAATGGCATTTAAAGGAACCCCAAACTTGGGATGCGCTTTTGCGAAAACGCCTATAAAGACACCTTCCTTGGCCATTTGCTGAATAATTCTTGGTGTTGCCAGTATGTACAATCCAGCGCAGCCAAAAACGGAAAGTGCAATTAACAATGACACTGCAATTCCACTGCCCGCAACAACTTTTTCTGCTGCATCTGCCGCCAATGTTTTGGTATTGATAATCTCTGATAAGGTTAGGACATGGGTATATCCCAAATTGCACAAGACATAAATCAAGGTAACCACCAAAGTACCTACAATCATAGCCCAAGGCACGTCTCTCTTGGGATTTTGCGCATCTCCACTCACAAAGCTTGCGTAGTGCCATCCAGTATAAGACCACAAGACACCTACAAAAGCCTTGGCCCAATCCCACTCACCTGACTCCGTTGCCACAACAGGTCCGCTGTCCACAGGGCTTGTACCAAAGAACAACAATAAAATTATCAAACCAAAGATCCCTATCATTTTCAATATGGTTGCTATGTTCGCAAACCACTCCGAGCTTTTTAAAGAAAAGGTATTGAACAATGTCAACACAACGATGCTAACCGCTGCCACCAAGGGAATCATTTCATCTGAATAACCCAGAAACTTTTGTCCATAATCGGCAAAGACAACAATCAATGCCGCAATGGTTCCTGAACTTACCACAGTTAACAAACACCAGCCGTAAAGAAATGCCGGGAGCTTACCCATTGTTGACTGCAAATAGGTGTATACACCACCTGCGTGCGCAAAACGAGAGCCCAATTCCGCAAATACCAATGCCCCAATCATGCTTACCACACCACCTGCAATCCACAACAAATTCATTGATGCAATATCAGGAACTGAAGCTGCGATGCTTGTCGGTGTTTTAAAAACGCCAGAACCAATGGTACTGCCGATGGCAATCATGATCAAGGCAAAAAGGGATAAGCCTTTGTTTTTGTTATCCATAAATATAGTTTTCGAGAATTGTAAAAGTAAAAAAACGAATTGTAGTTTTCTTGGTTATTTTTGTCTTCAATGAAAATTGTTGATCAGGTTAAGCAAAAAGCAGGATGGCAAATGTTGCGAAAGCAATTGGAGCCCTCGCGCATGAAGCAGGCTTTTCACTTTGACAATGCAACGTCCATTGGTGTTTTGTATCTCGATGATGATGAACGTTATTTCAATAAAATTCGGGCTTTTTGCAAAGAGCTAAAAGACAAACCCAACATCAAGTCAATAAAGGCTTTGGGCTTTGTGAACACCAAAGAGAAAATGTTACCCATTTGGCAATCTCAGAAATTGGAATTTGGCTACTTCACCCAAGACGACTTGAATTGGCATTTAAGGCCTATCAATCGTGTCACAGCATTTAGAAATGAAGATTTTGATATCCTAATAGACCTAACGGATGGCAATACAATACCAACCTTGTACCTCTTCAAAGAAAGCAAGGCAAAAATGAAAGTAGCCATACAATCCACCAAGGCTTCTGCATATTCAGATTTCATGCTAATCATGAAAACCACTCCTACTCTAGAGGAGTACATCATACAATTAAAGAAATATTTAGGAAATAGCGCATTAAAATGAATGAATTGAAAGGACTCGGTGTTGCCATGGTTACACCATTTAAAAAATCCGGTGAGGTAGATATCCAAAGCTTAAAGAAACTTACAGACCATTTAATTGCTGGGAATGCGGATTACCTTGTCGTTCTTGGAACGACAGGCGAGTCTGTAACACTGAGCAAAGAGGATAAAAAATTAGTACTTGAAACCATCATGGCTACCAACAATGGCCGAAAACCCATTGTCCTGGGCGTTGGAGGAAACAATACCGCTGAAATTGCATCACAGATGGCGAGAATTGAACCGCACGGCATAACAGCTTTTTTGAGTGTAACCCCATATTACAACAAGCCAACTCAAAACGGATTGTTTGAGCATTACAAAGCACTTTCTGAAAGCAGTAAACTACCCATTCTCCTATACAATGTTCCAGGTAGAACGGGAGTTAACCTCCTTCCCGATACTGTATCCAAAATTGCATTTGATTGTCGCAATATCATTGGAATTAAAGAGGCTTCAGGCAATGTAGAGCAGATTATGTCTGTTATTCAACAAACACCAAAAGAGTTTTTGGTAATCAGTGGTGATGATGCTTTGACATTGCCCTTGATTTCTGCAGGTTGCGATGGTGTAATTTCAGTAGTGGGCAATGCCTTTCCAAAGGAGTTTGCAGAAATGGTAAACCTAGCCCTATCTGGAGATTTTGAAAACGCGCGTCTGATTCATTACCGATTGTTGGACATCATAAAATTATTGTTTGTTGAAGGCAATCCTGCGGGCGTCAAGGAAGTTCTATCGCAATTGAACATCTGTGGAGAATACCTCAGATTACCCCTTGTTCCAGTAAGTGATGAAACCAGCGAGAAGTTGAGGCATGAAATGATCGACCAAGGATTTCTTTCTTGATGAAAGTTGATTTATCCAAATACAAAAACCTCCATTATCATCCCGGACCACTTTGGAAAAGGGCTACTTGGCACTTCATCAATGCGTTATTCATTCATTCGTTTTTGCCTTTTAGTCAGCTAAAAATCTTTTTATTAAGATGCTACGGAGCCAAAATAGGACAAGGATGTACGATAAAACCTGGTGTTAACATCAAGCACCCATGGATGTTGTCCATTGGAGATCATAGCTGGATAGGTGAGAATGTTTGGATAGACAACATAGCTCCCGTGCAAATCGGAAGTCATTGTTGCTTGTCTCAAGGAGTGACCATTATTGTAGGAAATCACAGGTATGACAAAGTTCATTTTGATTTAACCCTACACCCCATTGTTCTTGAAAATGGCGTTTGGATAGGTGCAAAATCCACCCTACTCCCTGGTTGTTATCTCGAAGAGCAAAGCGTCATTACTGCAGGTTCAATCATCAAGGGCAAAATTCCAACTAATGAAATTTGGGGAGGAAATCCGGCAAGCTTTATTAAAAAAAGAACGCTGCTTTGAACATTTCAGCAACATTTTGGTTGTAACAACATGAGAATCTTAACAATACTAATCATCATCATGATTGCATCAGCACTAGTGGCATTTCGCAGCAGATGGCAAAAACCCAAGCAAATGATTTCCGACCAACAGATGAGTTTCTATGATTTATCCATCAATGGTATTGAAGGTGGTAAAATCAACTTCAACGATTTCAAAGGGAAGTATGTCCTTTGTGTCAATGTGGCCAGCAAATGCGGCTACACCCCGCAATATGAAGATCTGCAAAAATTAAGTGAGCAGTTTAAAGATAAACTAGTGATCATAGGCTTTCCTTGCAATCAATTTATGGGTCAAGAACCCGGTAACGCCGAGGAAATTCAAACCTTTTGCTCCAAAAATTACGGTGTCACTTTTCAAATAACAGAGAAAATTGACGTCAAAGGGAAAAACCAACATCCGGTTTACCAATGGCTGACCATGAAGCAAATCAACGGTGTATCAGATGCCAGCATCAGTTGGAATTTCAATAAGATACTAATCTCTCCTGATGGAAAATGGATGCAGCATTTTGGAAGTGCCATTAAACCATTATCGGAAGAGTTGACCAAGTTCATTGAATAATTGGTAACTATTCCAACGAATCATCGTATCTTAGAGCGTTGACCAAAGACCGATGCATTCAATGATATACATCAATGAGAAATATCCCAAGTTTTTATCCTTTGACTCTTCCATTCATGGAAATAAAGAAGGCTATTGGGATTGCCTCCTTGTTGATGGTCAATCTTTCCCTGCGTGGTTAGAAAGACATCAGGCTAACCACTCTCATTCAGCCAATACTTTCAGTGGATATTGCCGTTTGGAAGGAGAGCCTTTTCAGTATTTTTTTCAAAAAAAGGGACAACACACCAAAGTTCTATTCAAGGAAGATTTCATAAAAAACAACTTCACTGAAACCTCTGAAATTTGTTTCGCGATAAATGCATTTCAAGAAATTGTTATTTACAACAATGATGAAGTTTCGATAAATCCTACCGAATACGAACAGCGGTGGTTTGGAGAATCCATTACTGCACTTTTTCAATCCTTTGAAGACCATGATTTGGTTTTATCACAAATTATTGAAGATCACAAAAGCGGTGCTTACCGAATCAAAACACCAGTTAGATTCCGATTCAGAGATGTAGTACTTACAACTTTCCCCATCCATCACCTCGGGCAACAGTACCATTGGGTTTCCATTCAAAACATTACCCAAAGTGAAGAGTTGGTAGAGCGATTGTATTTGATGGAAAAAAAGTACAATCGAATCATTGAAAATTTCCAACTTGGCCTACTTGAAGTTGATCATGAAGGCATTATCATGAAGGCCAATCCTAGTTTCTCAAAAATGAGCGGATATTCTTTGGTTGAGTTGTTAGGCCGGGATGCAGGAAGTCTCTTGCTCAACGATGAGAACAGAGACATGATGACCGCCATTAACAACAAACGCAGGGCTGGTCATTCAGACGCCTACGAATTGTGCATCAGGAATAAGAAGGGAGAAAGACGCTGGTGGTTAATCAGTGGAGCCCCCAATTTTGACAGAGAAGGAAATGAAATTGGTTCAATTGGCATCCATTGGGACATCACCACTCAAAAAGAATTAGAAGAGCAATTGATGTCTGATAAAAACAGAGCAGAAGCCATTGCTGAGTTCAAAACCCAATTCTTGGCCAACATGTCGCATGAAATCAGAACGCCTTTGAATGCGATTGTTGGAATGACACGAGAGCTAAAACTAATTGCCAATTCTCCTCAACAAAAGGAGTATATCAATGTTGCTCAAGTAGCAAGCATTACGTTGCTCAGTATAATAAACGATGTACTAGACTATTCAAAATTAGAGGCCGGCAAATTGAGTTTAGAGAACAGACCATTCTCTATCAATGAAGTTATTGAGAATGCAACCATTTTGGTTGCCGATAATATAAAAGACAAAAAACTGGATTTTGAATACATCAGACCAAATGAAGAGGTTCCGATATTGATGGGTGACGCAATGCGCATCCAACAGTGCTTACTCAATTTACTCAGCAATGCATCCAAATTCACACAAGTTGGCAAGATTGAAGTAAGGATGAATATTGTCAAAGAAGACAATCATCACATTCATTCAGAAATACAAGTTAACGATACTGGTGTTGGAATGGACCCTGCTTACTTAGAACGGGTTTTTGAAAAATTCTCTCAAGCTGACGAATCCATTTCCCGCAAATTCGGTGGGTCCGGGTTAGGATTGAGCATCACAAAATCATTGATTGAAATGATGGGCGGAAGTATCGACATTCACAGTAAAAAACACCACGGAACCAAGGTAACCCTTTCCATTCCATTCAGAAAATCTACCGAACAGATAAACTCATCAGCACAACAAAACACATCCAATGATTTCAACATTTCTGGAATGCGGGTACTTGTTGTTGAAGACAACGCTCTTAACCGAGCAGTTGCCAACGCTTTTCTGAATAGACACGGTGTTATAGTTTCTGAAGCACATGATGGTATTCAAGCCTTGGAAATCATCAGCAATGACAAATATGACCTTGTATTGATGGACATTCAAATGCCCACCATTGACGGAATTGAGGCCTGTAAAATAATGCGTTCCAAAGGGATTATTCTCCCAATTATCGCCCTCACGGCCAATGCGCAACAATCTGAACGCGCCAAATGTCAAAGTGCTGGAATGGACGATTATTTGGTTAAGCCTTTTGAGGAGTTAGAAATTATTCAAACCTTATCCAAATATTTCCGTAAAAAAGAAAAAAACGATTCGGCAATGATTTCAACATTTAATACTCTACCGTCTTTTGGTCTTGATCGCATCAAGGATTTAGTGGGTGAAGACCCTGAAGTGGTCAATAGTATTGTCCAACTATTTGTGAGAGAAGGAACCAGAATTGCCAATGAGTTGGTTAAGGCGATTGACGAACAGGATATCGGGGTAATCAGAGCAAGATTGCATGAGCTGAGACCTAACCTGCATAACATGGGAATGGATGAGGCTTTATCTTCTTTGGAACATTTCAGATCTTATATTGTCGATGATCAAATAGTTGGTGAAGGACCTCGTCATGGTCATAGGATGGTTGATCTTATTCGTCAAGGAATAGAAGACATGAAAATACATTTAGATAATAGTTCCAAATAAAACATGAGTGAGTTCAGTAAATATCAGAGATACATCATTGCCGTAGATGATGATGCCATCATCTTAAATGTACTGATCAACCATTTGAAACGTTTTCTTCCTGAAGACATAAAATTGATTGCATTGGACAATGCCGCTAGTGCTTTGGAAGCATGCAATGGCATTGTACAAGCAGAGTCAGAATTGGTGCTCATCATCAGCGATTATTTGATGTATCCCATGAAAGGGAGTGATCTTTTAATACAAGTAAGCCAAATCATTCCCAAGTGTAAGAAAATCATGTTGACCGGACAGGCCGACGTCAAAGCTGTTGCAGATGTCATCAATAATACCGGATTATTCCATTTCATTGAAAAGCCTTGGTATCCAAAAGATCTGGAACTGACTATACTTGAAGCTATCCATGCGTATGACAATGAACGTCGTTTAGAGGCCCAAGAAAAGGAACTCAGAATTCTGAATGAGGATTTGCAGAATTTAGTGAATGTTCGCACCGCTGAACTGGAGCAAAAAAATCAAGAATTATTGGAAGGACTTGAGTACGCAAAAATTATCCAGAATGCTTTTGTGCCATCGCTGGACGTTTTAGGTCCCGAGATAAAATCCACTTATTTGTATGAATCTCCTTTGAAAGTAATTAGTGGTGACTTTCATTGGGTGCACAAAACGCAAAATTTTGGATACATCATTCAGGGTGACTGCACCGGCCATGGTTTGGCTGGCGCGCTATTAAGCGTATTGGTTATTGACATTGCCAAATCCTACTTGCTCAGTCAATCTGATGATATCAACATTGAAGCCGCTGCGCAAGAAATAATCATCGGCTTAAAAAGCAAGGTGCATATTGACAAACTTGAATTTTTAGAAAGTGTTGGTGTGGACTTTTGCATTTTAAAAATTGAATTTAAAACCCACAATGTCCAATACGCCAACTTTAACTCCAACATTGTTATTTTAGATAAAAATCAAACGGAAATCATCTCCAAAAGCAAAGGTTTCTTTAGAATGATTGCGCATGAATCTGAAGTGGATACCGGTAGTTTCAATGCGCATCAAAAGAGGATAATGCTTTTTTCTGATGGTCTTTTGGATTTAATGGGGGGACCAAACAACAAGAGATTAAAATGGGTTGGTTTGGAAAAGTGGATACATGAGCCAAACTTTTTTGAAAAAGGACCAAGCTATCTCAGTGATAAGATACGAGAATTCTTGGGTGCTCAAGAACAAATAGATGACATCACATTACTGTCGATTTATTGTGAATAAAGATGCCTAGCGCAAATCAAGTTCCTTACATCAAAAAATGGATTGCCGAAGGAGAACACATTCGGCAAGATTTCAAATTAAGAATAGACGAAGCCCGAAAAATCTCCAAAACCATTTCAGCCTTTTCCAACACCATTGGAGGTAGAATTCTCATTGGTGTTAAAGACAACGGAGCTATTGGTGGAATTAGACCTGAGGAGGAATTTCACATGATGCAATTTGCAGCTCATCAATATTGCAAACCTCCTGTCCATCTCCAATTTCAGACTTGGAAGGTGGATGATAGATTTGTACTAGAAGTCAACATCCCTGAGAACATGTCCAAACCCACCCTATGCGAGGATATCCCCCAAGAATGGAAAGCTTATCTCAGAGAGCATGACAACAATATAGTTGCACCCGCTGTTATTCATGATGTTTGGAAAATTGAAGCGCAAGCACGACCTGAGAAGTTTTTTTACAGCCCTAAAGAACAACAGCTCATAGCTGAATTAAAACTTGGAACAAAATCACTCAGTGCTTTATCCAAACACATTGGAATGAAAAGACAAATCGCTCAAAAGATCTTGGCCAAGCTCATCCGCTGGGAAATTGTAGATTGGGAGGTAAAGGGTGGCATTGCTTATTTTTCCTTGAGATGAAGAAAAAACTCATAGTACTCAGTGGAGCTGGTATAAGCGCAGAAAGTGGTATTCAAACTTTCAGAGACGGTGACGGTTTATGGGAAAACCACCGCATTGAAGATGTTGCGACACCTGAAGCTTGGGACAGCAACCCTTCAATGGTTCTTGATTTTTACAACATGCGTCGCCAGCAAGTCATCAATGCACAACCCAATGAAGCCCATTTCATACTCGCTGAATTAGAAAAAGAATTTGATGTGGAGATCATCACCCAAAACATAGACGATCTCCACGAACGCGCAGGATCTAAAAATGTATTGCATCTCCATGGCGAAATATTGAAAAAACGATGTACTGTTGATTCGGAGAACGTCACATCTGCAGAGGAGGTCATGCAACTTGAACGTTCGCCAAAAGGGGGGCATTGGAGACCGCACATTGTTTGGTTTGGAGAAGAAGTGCCTATGCTTGAAACCGCCATTCAACGCACGCAAAACGCTGACATTTTCTTGGTGATTGGAACCAGCCTTCTCGTTTATCCCGCAGCCAGTCTTGTTGAATTCACCTCAGAAAAATGTGAGAAATGGATCATCGACCCTAAAATACCGCATCACCTACCAAAACACTTTCAATCCATAGCGCTACCTGCCACCCTTGGAATGCGTGAATGTGCCAAGCGATTAAGACAATTGTAATTTACTACAACCCTTCCTTTTTGGCTTGGTTCCAAAAAACATCCAAACTTTCAAGTTTCATTTGATCCCAGGTCAAATTTTGCTCCTGCATCTTACCCTCCATGAACTGAAAACGACGGATGAATTTCTTGTTGGTTCTTTCCAGCGCTTCCTCAGGATTTAAGCCAACAAAGCGCGCATAATTGATAATAGAAAACAAAACATCACCCAACTCATCCATTTTATGCTGTTCATCTTCCGATTGACATGCCTGATGAAATTCCTCCATTTCTTCTTTTACCTTATCCCACACTTGGTGTGGCTCATCCCAATCAAAACCCACACCCCTCGCCTTCTCTTGAATGCGTTGCGCCTTAACCATTGCTGGTAAAGACTTAGGAACACCGGCCAACACACCTTTGCTCCCCTCTTTCAACTTTAATCTTTCCCAATTGGCTTTAACTTCTTCTTCATTCGCAACCTCTACATCACCATAAATGTGCGGATGACGATGGATGAGTTTTTCACAAACATGGTTCAAAGCATCTGCCAAATCAAACCCTTTGGACTCCTCAGCAATTTTGGCATAAAAAACAAGATGCAATAAAATATCTCCGAGTTCTTTTTTGACCTCCTGAGCGTCATTGTCTAAAATGGCATCGCCCAACTCATACACTTCTTCGATGGTCAAATGGCGCAAAGATTCCCAGGTTTGCTTCATGTCCCAGGGACAACCCGCACGCAAATCCTCCATGATCTCCATCAAACGCACAAACGCTTCAACCTTACCGTCTTTGTTTATTATCTGTCCCATTCTTTCTTATTTTCTTTGATCCAATTCACCTTATCCAACATGCGTTGCAGACGATTCTGAAAAACCATTTCTTGGCTCAAAAATGCGTTCTCTTTTCTAGCCAAGTTTTTTAATTTTTTCCGATTGCTAACCCAACGAAACACCATCATCATGCTCATCCCTTTAGAAAGAAGGGGTACTATCCATCGAAAAAAATGCAATCCCTTCGAGTCCAATCTTTCTTGAATCAAAGGTTTTATAACACTTGAGGAGAAATAGGGCTTCAACACATGGGGTTGGTATTCCATTTCCATCGACATGCACCAATCTTTCCATTTGAAATGATTAACCGTTGAAAAACCAACATATGGAATCCAAGGAATACGCAAAGTATCGGCAACAATGGCGCCATGCATGGCCTCTGTAACTATAAATTTTGAACGCATCATTTTTTGAAGCACCTGATGCGGCTCCTCCATTGGACTTATGAACTGCCAACCCAATTCCTCTGCCATTTTTTGATGGTCATAAAATTGTTCACTTCCGGCATGCGGCATGAAAGAAATAACCTCATGACTTCTCTCCAATGGCAGATGCATCGCAGCCAATAAAATGGCGCCATCTGTAATGGCCAAATCAGCGCTCAATCCCAAACGCTTCGCTGTCAATGGCCCACGAACGCAGACAAATTCATAAGATGATAAATCCTCAGGAACAGGTCCATAGGTTGATGCATCTCCATCCGCCAAACCAGAGCTGAACACAACTTTGCGCTGAGGAAAACGAGATACCAAGCCAATCAGTGAACCGATCCCAACAAACAATCCCTCACTATTCTCGTCAAATGCATTGGGCATGAAATGATCAAAAATCAACGGATTCAGTTGATCACCAAAGTTCTTTCCCTTGTGATAATAAAGCTTCATTCCGCTGAAATCATTAAATCCAAATCCAACTCACTAATGATCGGTACACCCAATGATTTGGCTTTCTCCAACTTAGCTGGCCCCATATCTCTGCCTGCCACCACGAAATGCGTTTTTGCGGAAATGCTGCCACTAACCTTCCCTCCATGGGACTCTATCAAAGCCTTGATTTCATCTCTTCCGTATTTTTCAAATACCCCACTCACGACAAAAACTTTGGTTGCCAGCAAATCCGACTGAAGATTTTCAACATGATTGGAAGACATTTGCAATCCTGATTCTTTCAGCTGAGTCATCCATGTTCGGTGCTCCTCATTTTGGAAATATTGATTGATGCTATCTGCAATTTTCTCACCCACTTCATCCACTA
>CANGVU010000016.1 GCA_947457325.1 Flavobacteriales bacterium
AAAGTAGCCGTGTGCAACAATTCAATCAAAGAGGCGGCAACAAAGGTTTTCTCCGTTGGTTTTTGAAACAACTTTGCGCTGAGGAAAACGAGCATGGGGCGCATTTGTTTTCCTTTTCTTTTGATGATGTAGTGTGAAATTTTGTCCAATAGACCATTCTCACTTTTTAAGCTATTGGCAAAAAAAGGCTCAAAATCGCGCATTTCTTGTGCGATAGGAGCTTGTATGTGTTGCAGTGCAATAGCTGAATTCATGCGGCAACAAATGTAGTAATATCTTATCTTGACGTTGCTACGCGAGAACCAGGAAGTTTGTGAATTATTCCACACATTTCCAATTCAAAAATAGCTGATGCAAAATGGGAGGCGGATAGTTGTGTTTTTATCTGAAGTTCATCCAAGTGTAACTCGCGAAAGGCCCGCAGGGTTTGAAAAGTTAATTGCGCATTTTCACTCAACGGATCTGTTTCAAATGGAAGCTCTGGTTGCTCTTTGATGCCAAGATCCTTAAGCAGTTGTGGAATTTCTGTGATGGCGGCGGCAATGTTTTGGTAGATCAATTGATTACACCCTTGGCTTTTCACATCGTGTATTCTTCCGGGAAGGGCAAAAATATCTCGGTTGTATTGTTGTGCAAATTGGGCGGTGATAAGACTTCCACCACTTTTTTCCGATTCAATAACCAATGTAGCATCACATAAACCGGCAATGATTCTGTTGCGCATGGGGAATCTTTCTTTGTCTGCAAAAATGCCCGGACAATATTCAGTGATGAGTCCTCCGTTGTTTTTGATTTGTTGCGCCAGTGGACGATGGCTTGCGGGGTATATGGTGTGAAGACCATGTGCAAGGCAGGCAATGTTGGCCACGCCCAATGCGTTGCATTGCTGGTGCGCGGCTTGATCTATTCCATAAGCCAAACCGGATACGATGGTTACTGGATGCTTGGCAATGGCTGAGATGAATTGATTCACAAAGTCAATTCCATAAGGTGTGGTGGTTCGCGATCCCACAATGGCAACCATGAAGGGAGTTGTTTTTAATGCATTTTGTCCTTGGGTGTATAATACAACGGGCGCGTCGTCGCAGTTTTTTAATCGATGGGGATAATGGCTGTCTTGGATAAAAGTGATTTCAATCTTTAGTTTAAGACAGTCATTGACCACTTTTTCTGCATTCTGAATAAAGGCTGCGCTGTGCAGGTATTGGTACCATTCCTTGCTGAAAAACCCCAAAGCTTGAAAGTCCTTGAATGGAGCACGGAAGATGTCCATGGGGTCTTTGAACAGATGCAGAACCTCTCTGGTCCTTTTTGGACCAAGCCCAGGAATCAAGGATAACCCAACTTGTTGTATTAAAAATTGATCATTCATTCGAACAGCAAAGTTGCTGTAGAAAACAACCTAATGAGCGACATAAATTATAGGAAAAACCTATACTTTATTTGTTCTCGATGATGTATTGCTCAATGGCGGCGCTCATGCTGGGCGACTTGGGGTTGGGTGCCATGATGTCAATGCGCAATTTGTTGTCAGCAGCAGCGTCGGCTGTTGTTTTTCCAAAAACGGCAATGCGTGTGGTGTTCTGTTTGAACTTTGGAAAATTTTTGTACAATGACTCAATGTCTGATGGAGAGAAAAACACGAGCATGTCGTACTTCACGTCCGCTAAGTCAGACAAATCACTGCAGACTGTTTTGAACATATTGGCCTTGGAATGGGATATGCCATTCTTTTCCAACTCTGCAGGGATGGTTTGGTTGAGTAGGTCAGAGCAAGGCAACAACAATTTTTCTCCTTTTTGTTTGAGGATGACCTCAATCAATGAAGAAAAGGTTCCACTTCCATAAAATATTTTCCGTTTTCGGAACAAGATGTATTTCTGCAAATAGAAAGCGATGGCTTCAGAGGTGCAGAAATATTTCATTTCATTGGGAATGGTGAGGCGCATTTCTTTGGCCATTCGGAAGTAATGATCAACGGCATTTCTGCTGGTGAAAATGACACCGGGGTGGTCCAAGATATCAATGCGTTGTTGTCTGAAATCAATGGCTGGAATCCCCTCTACATGGATAAAAGTACGGTAATCAATCTTGATTTTGTACTTCTTAGCAATGTCAAAATACGGGTTCTTTTCATTCCCCGGATCTTGAATGGTAATCAGGATGGATTTTACTTTTTCTGCCATTTTAATCTTCCAATGAATACATCCTAAGGATTGGACAACAACTGTATCAACTTCACTCCAATCAGCACAGGCAATATTTCAAGAGTGCAAATGTAAAAAAAGATGTAGAATAACGGAACGTTATTCGTGAAAGCCACCCAAGCACCCTTTAAAATGCGCCAAGAAATTAATAATCCAATAACAATGGCTGTTCCCCCGATGTAAATGTAGGCGTGCTTTATGCTGCTAAGCGCGGCCAAAATAATCAACGGATAAAGCAAGATGGCCAAAAGCCTGTTGGTAGCAAAGGTTCGGTATTGGTATTCCGTTAATGTAAAATCACCTTCACTAAACCACTTGACCAGCTGAAAAGAAATCCATTTTAAGCCATAAATCAAAAGAACACTCAACGCGCTGACCAATGATACCCACCAAGGCAGAACTGTTGAATAAATAAAAGCTTGGTAGAACAAAACCCACAACAAGCCCATTAATACGGCATGCTGAAAGGTCAGAAATAGATAGGGTCTTGGGATATTGGTTTCTTCCCTCATGAACTGGCGCATGGCAATGTCACTCCGAAAAGCTTTTAAAACATTTTTCATTTTGGTGGGATACACCACATTGAAATAAGCCATCAAAGAGAGCAATACCAACAGCACAACGACCATCCAATCTTCAAAGAAGTGAATGGGCGGTCGCAGAATTGGTGTTGCCAATGCAAACATGTTTATCGAATCATTTTCAAGAATCCCACTTCAGAGGGAGTCAGGTGTCTGTGTCGACCTCTGGTCAAATCTTTTTTGGTTAAACCGGCATACATAACGCGGTCCAGTTTCTTAACGCGGAATCCCAATTTTTCAAACATGCGCTGAACAACACGGTTTTTGGCGCTGTTGATGCGAATACCTACTTGTTTTCTGTCCGTGTCAGCATCCACAAACGCTACTTGCTCTGCTTTTACAAAACCATCTTCCAATGAAACACCATCAAGCAATTGAGCCAAATCTTTTTGAGAAATTTTTTCCGTTAACTCAACATGGTACAATTTGGCGTAATCATTTTTGGGAGCGGTTAATCTTTTGGCCATCTCGCCATCGTTGGTAAATAGCAACAATCCTGTTGTGTCTTTGTCCAGATTTCCAACCGGATAAATGCGTTCGGCACAAGCTGATCTCACCAAGTCCATAACTGTTTCTCTTCCTTTGGGATCATCCATGGTACAGATAAATCCTTTTGGCTTATTCAACAACACATAGCGATATTGCTCTGCACGGATAACGCGGTCATCGTATTTGACTACATCTTTTTGTGGATCAATTTTCAATCCCAGTTCAGTAACTACTTTGCCATTGACGGTAATTAAACCAAGACCAATCAACTCATCCGCATCACGTCTTGAGGCAATGCCAGCCATGGATAGGTATTTGTTTAATCTAATCTGCCCATCGCGTTCAGCTCTTGAAATAAAAGCTTTTTTGGGAGTGAAGTCGGTATCCAAATCTTTGCTGCTTTTTCTAAAGCGGGGCTTTTGCTCTACTTCTTCTTGCTTGTCAAAACGCTTTCTGCGCGTTGGTCCATTGGTTTCAAATTTTTTGAATGGACGATCCGATCCCGAACGTTCGCCGCGAGGTGTGAACGCCGCACCACCTCTTTTTGGACGGTCAGATTTTGGACGATCACCAACAGGGCGATCTCCCGCTTCCCGCCTGCGCGGCGCATCGCCATCTCGGGTGGGTCGGCCTGCAGCTGCGGTTTTTTTGAAGCCGCCGCCTTTGATGGGGCGTTCCCCTGCAGGACGCTTTCTATCACGTGGACCGTCAGCAGATTTTCTGTTGTCTTTTTTTACAAAGTCTTTTTCAGGCTTATCTGAGCTAAACTTGGGTTTATTGTCTCCGCGACCTCGGCGTCCTTTTGGGGCCGAACCTCCGCTGGATGTTCTAGATGTAATTCTTGCCATGAAAAATGATTTTGGCAAAATTAGGCAATCTAGAGCGAGCGAGCGGAAATCAATAGCGGATAAAAGTAAGATTCAATGTGAGAGATGCGCATTTTGGGTCCGCTACCAAAGATGGTGATGAGGTCAAACCGAGGCTCTTTGACAATTTTATACCGTTGGATATACGCATGCGCACTCTTCATGATGCGGGTTTTTTGTTGCCCTTGAACAATGCGATCTGCAGGAATATCAAACCCATTGCGCGTTTTGACCTCAAAGAAAACAATGTCGTTTTCTCTTTCCGCAATGATGTCAATTTCAAATTTTCCCAATCGCCAATTTTGCTCCCGGATGCGGTAGCCATTTTCTCTGAGGAATTCTACAGCCTGATATTCGCCGTTTTTTCCGATTTCTACAGTATTCAGTTCCATGGTTGTTTTAATTTGCACAAAACTATTTTTCACCCATGCAAAAGCTTATTCCATATTTGTTGTTTTTTATGCCCATTTATGCATTGGCTCAATCGCCTGAAAAGTCTGTGAAGAAAGGGAAGGAGTCCTATATTTTTTGGGGATACCATAGGAATTTTTACGCACCTTCAGATATTCACTTTCAAAGCAGCCGCTATAATTTTACCATGTATGATGTTAAAGCCAATGATATGCCGGCTAGATCGGAACAGTATTTTAGGCTACACGATTTTTCTGTTCCGCAGTTCAATTTTAGAATGGGACAGGAGTTAAAGAACAATTGGTTTTTGTCTCTGGGATATGACCACCACAAGTACCGTTTCACTGGAACACAGAACGTCACCATTACAGGGAACATTGATCCAACCGCAGCGAGCTATTATCGATTAACGGATGCCAATGAAATAGCACAGTATACGGGAAGCTTCAATGGGGATTCATTGTTGTACAAGCGACAATTCATGGATTTTCACCACAGCAATGGCATGAATTACATTCGTGTTCAGTTGGAGAAGAGGGGAACAATTTTTCAATTTCCCAAGCTCAAATCACGGATTGATTTGTACGGTGGAGTAGGCGCTGGTGCTGTTATCTGTTGGACGGATTTTACTTTTTTGCGCCAGCGCTATTTGAACAACCTGCATTTCAGTGGCATTGGTATCAGTGCTGTTTATGGGGTGCGATGGGTGTTCAATGATCGTTTTTTTATTCAGCATGGTTTTCAAAACGGCATCAACTTTTTGTTTGATATCCAATTGGAGAAGAACGAAGAATCCGGCAAAGCGCCCGATGACCTGAATGCCAAGGCATCCCAAAACATCCACTACTTTGAACGCGGCGTTCAAGTGGGGTATGTTTTTTATATGGGGAAAAATAAACCGAGTAAAAAATTTGTTGGAGTAGGAACTCCAGCGTTTTAAAATAAATGAACTACCCCATCCAATACCCTATGCCTGGTGAGCGCTGGAAGCACTACAAAGGCGGCGTCTATGAAGTCATCACCTTGGCCAATCACAGTGAGACCAAAGAACCCTTGGTCATTTACAAGAGTATTCCTTTTGGCAGCGTATACGCTAGACCATTGTCCATGTGGCACGAGCCCTGCACGTTGAACGATGTTACTGTTAATCGCTTTTCATTGATGCCATAAAAAAAGAAGGCCGGAGCCTTCTTTAATTTTACAGTTCTTATTTCCGATTACATGTGCAAAGCACGATTGGCCGTTGCAGCCAATGCCGCCTCTTTTAAGCTTTCTGTGAAAGTCGGGTGCGCGTGACAGATGCGGGCAATGTCTTCTGCAGTGGCTTTGAACTCCATCGCCATTACAGCCTCTGCAATCAAGTCCGCACATCGTGGTCCAATCATGTGAACGCCCAAAACTTCATCTGTTGTGGCATCCGCCAATACTTTGATGAACCCATCCGTGTCCATGCTGGCGCGTGCTCTGCCACTGGCTTTGAATGGAAAGCTTCCCGCTTTGTACGCAATACCCTTGCTTTTCAATTCTTCTTCTGTGTAACCAACAGCGGCTACTTCTGGCCAGGTGTATACCACTCCTGGAATCAACAAGTGATTGATGTGTGGCTTTTGCCCTGCTATGACTTCCGCTACGAAAACACCCTCTTCTTCTGCTTTGTGGGCCAACATTGCACCTTTCACCACATCGCCAATGGCGTAGATGTGGGGTTGTGAGGTTTGCAAATGATCGTTGGTGATGACACGACCTCTTTCATCCAAAGCAACGCCTGCTTTATCTGCGTTTAGTCCTTCTGTGTAAGGTTTTCTGCCTACAGAAACCAAAGTATAATCTCCTTCCAAAACCAACTCTTCTCCTTTGGCGTTGTCTGCTTTTACAACAACTCTTTTACCTGTATTCTCAACTGATTTTACTTTGTGAGACAAATAAAACTCGAAGCCCAATTTGGTCAAAGACTTTTGCAAATCCTTACCCAATGCCTTGTCCATCGTGGGAATGATGCCGTCCATGTATTCTACGACACTCACCTTGGAACCCAAACGCCCATAAACGCTGCCCAATTCCAAACCAATTACTCCACCACCGATGATCACCAAATGTTTTGGAATCTCTGTCATTTCAAGGGCTTCAGTGCTGGTAATGATTCTCTTTTTATCAATGTTGATGAAAGGCAATGAGGCAGGCTTTGAACCTGTGGCAATGATGATATTTTTACCGGTGATGTTTTGTGTTTCTTTCTCACCAGCAACGGCAACCGTGTGTGCATCAACAAAACTGCCCATTCCGTGAAGAACAGTGATTTTGTTCTTCTTCATCAAAAATTGAATACCCTTAACGGTATCCGAAACGACACCAGCTTTGCGGGCAATCATTTGTTTCAGATTGATTTTGGGCGCGGCAGACAATTCAATACCGTGCTCATTGAACTGGTGAACCGCTTGGTGGTAGTGCTCTGAAGAATCCAATAACGCTTTGGAAGGAATACATCCCACGTTGAGACAAGTGCCGCCTAAGCTGTTGTATTTTTCCACTAGTGCCACAGACATTCCCAATTGCGCGCAACGAATGGCGCTTACATAACCACCAGGACCAGAACCGATCACAATCACATCAAACTGATTCATGTTATTCATTTTTTACAAAAGTAGGAATATCGTCAAGTAATTAACAAAGGAGATTGGAGAAACAAGTCGGGATGTATGGTGTTGGTTACGCAAAAAGGAGTAATTTTCATTTATGATTATGATTTTTGACATCGCCATATTTATCATGTTGGGATACGCAGCATGGAAGGGTTGGCGCAATGGATTCATCATGGAGATATTTTATCTCCTTTTTATTTTTGTCGCTATTTATTTGTCATTGAATTTTTCTGATTGGTTTGCAGATAAGTGGGGTGGCCCACCTCCAAATGGAATCGGCCTTAAAACGTTTTTGATTTGTGTTTTGGTCTTTGCGGTGTTGTTGTTTTTTATAGCAAAGTTGGTTAGTGTAGGAATAAAGTCAGGCGGCGGCGGAAATGTCAATGCTTTTGCAGGCTCATTTTTTGCTGTATTCAAGACTTTATTGGTTTTGAGCGTATTGTTGGTAGCGGGAGAGAAGGTAAATGGAAAGGTGAAATGGATGCCAAGGGAGCAAAGAGAAATGTCATGGACTTATGACCCTTTGTATCGTTTTTCATTTATGTTGTTGCCCGCCATTGAAGAGAGCGCTTTGTACCGCAATGGTGTGCGCAAAGCCAAAGACGAGTGGGAAGAAGGGGTAGACAAAATCAAGGAGAAGCCATAAAAAAATCCTCCCGAAGGAGGATTTTGGAGGTCCCGAGCGGATTCGAACCGCTGTACAAGCTTTTGCAGAGCTCTGCCTAGCCGCTCGGCCACAGGACCACTGAGCGGCAAATATACAAAGTATCATCTTTGGAACAAACAACTTAATTTTGTAAAAAATAAAAATTATGACGAACAGGGTTTATATCATTTTCATTTCCATACTGTCAGCGCTGTCTTTGTTCCTGGGTTATATGCTGTACTCTACGAAAAAGGAATTGACAGAGCGTATTGTTTATGTGGATAAGGAGAATGGTACTTTGATCGATGAACGCGATGGCTTACAAATGGAATTAGAGCAGATGCAAAGTACATTTTCAGAAATGGAAACGGACAATAAGCAGATGCAAGATAGCATTCAGTGGCAGTCGGCAAGAATTGCTAGGTTGATAGCCTCTTCTAGAAATAAAGACTTTGATATTAAACAATTGAGAGATGAAACAGCCACTCTTCGTCGCATTATGAAGGGTTATATTCATGACATTGATTCTTTGCAAAGAATGAATGATCGACTGATAGTAGAGAAACAGAATGAAAGCGACAGAGCCAACAGAGCTGAGACGCAGTCCAAACAATTGGCCAATGAGTTGAGCACCACGCAAGAGGTCGTTACCAAAGGATCGGTGCTAGCCGCTGCTGGTTTTAACAACAGAGGAATCAAAGAAAAATCAAGAGGTGGAGAAAAGGATGTTGAGCGGGCATCTCAAGCCTCTCAGATCAAATCATGTTTTACCATTCGACAAAATAACATTGTCAAATCAGGAACCAAGAAGATTTACATGCGGGTGGAATCTCCTTCAGGACAGTTGATTGGTAATGCGGGAAATGCCAATTTGGACGGACAGAGCATGGCCTATAGCGCCATGCGTGAAATAGATTATCAGAATCAAGACACAGATGTTTGCATGTATTGCATGGCATCAGGATTGACCAAAGGAACCTACAAAATCTCCATCTTTGAAGGAGGGAAAAAAATAGGTCAATCGGATTTGGTTTTTTCAAGATAAGAGGGAAATAAACAAGAAGGGATTGCCCTATCTTTGCAAACAGTTAACGCGTAAACATTAAGTCATGGGTAAATTAGGACCTACAGAGATTATTCTCATCATTGCAGTATTGTTGTTGTTTTTTGGAGGAAAGAAAATTCCAGAATTGATGCGTGGTTTGGGTAAAGGTGTGAAGGAATTTAAAGACGCCAGCAAAGGCGAAGCTTCAGAGACCGACAACAAGCCAGAGAAATTGTAATGACTCCTCGTTACTCCTCGCTTTCCGAAGTACAAAAAGACTTGGGCGCTGGTGCTATTACACTGCCTGAGTTGGTTGCATATTATTTGAAAAACATTGAACAGATGCGTCATTTGAATGCGTTTGTAGAAGTTTTTACAGATGAGGCCCAAGCGCAAGCTGAGGTGGTGCAACAGAAAATCAAAGACGGAACAGCAGGAAAGTTAGCGGGTGCAGTGATTGGTTTAAAAGACAACCTTTGCTACAAAGGTCATGTCGTAACTGCATCATCCAAAATTTTAGAAGGTTTTGAATCGTTATACACAGCAACTGCTGTTGAGCGGTTGTTGGCAGAAGATGCTATTATCATTGGAAGATTGAGTTGCGATGAATTTGCCATGGGATCTTCCAATGAAAAGTCGGTATACGGACCGGTATTAAATCCCGTCAATGAGAAGTGTGTTCCCGGCGGTTCTTCCGGTGGATCTGCGGCGGCAGTTGCAGCAGATTTGTGTTTGATGGCTTTGGGAAGTGATACAGGAGGAAGCATAAGACAACCTGCTTCTTATACAGGATCCGTTGGATTAAAGCCAACTTATGGTCGTATTTCTCGCCATGGCTTAATTGCATATGCGAGTAGTTTTGACCAAATAGGCCCCATTACTCATAGCATTGAAGATGCTTTTTTGTATTTGTCGATTATGGCCGGTCCAGATCAATATGACGGCACCCTTTTTCATCAGGGATATTCTTTGGAGAATGAGGAACCAAAGCCCTTGCGAATTGCCGTTTTAAAAGATTGCGTGCACAGAGAAGGGTTGAATGAAGAGGTTAAAGCCGCATTTTTAAATCTTACGGAAAAGTTAAAGAAAGAAGGGCATAGCGTTGAGGAAGTTAATTTTCCAATTGTAGATCAACTGGTGCCAACTTACTACGTGTTGACTACCGCAGAAGCTTCTTCCAATTTATCCCGCTTTGATGGGATTCATTACGGATACCGCTCCAAAGAAGCCAAAGGAATTGACAACACGTATAAAAAAAGCAGAACAGAGGGATTTGGAGAAGAGGTGAAAAGAAGAATAATGTTGGGGACATTTGTTTTGAGTTCGGGTTATTATGACGCTTACTATAGCAGAGCGCAAAAGGTGAGAAGAGTGATTCAGAACAAAACCAATGATATTCTTGCACAGTATGATGTCATCATTACGCCCACTACGGCGGATGCTGCATTTGAAATGGGCAAGAAATCAGCAGACCCCATCGCAATGTACTTAGAAGATATTTTTACAGTACAAGCTAATTTATCTGGACACCCCGCAATCTCTATTCCTTTGGGAAAAAAACAAAACGGAATGCCCTTTGGCGTTCAAATTTTGTCTCGCGCTTTTGAGGAGAATCAGTTGTTATGCGCCGCGCAACAATTGAATGCTTGCCTCAAAGAATCTTAATAAATCTGTTGACAAAAGCATTCAATCTTTTCTGAACCTCTTGAAAAGTGTTCGGAAATTGTGCCTTGTTTAGGATTGAATGCTTACCGTAAAAAAAACATTTGTGAGACAGATTTTTCTATTTTTCCTTTTTGCTACCGCCCTTGCTGCTAAAGCCCAACCAGGGAGCAATGCCTCTTTTTCTGTTCAAAAAGATAACCCCGAAGTACAAGCCATTGATCAAGTGTTGGTTTCCAATTATTTGAATCATTACTGTTACTCTACAGACTCATTGTTGCTCAATCCATTTGGATATGAGAAGAATCAATTGCCCAGCTTTACGGCTGAGATTATTGAGGAGCGCATGAAGAACTTGGACGCAGATACTCCGTTTGATTTGGTTTACAACTCAACCGTTCAAGGATTTATTGATTTGTATGCAGTGCGCAGAAAAGACGTCACCAGTAAGGTGATGGGCATGGCGCAATTGTATTTTCCAATGATTGAGGAAAAATTGACCAAGTTTAATATTCCCATTGAATTGAAGTACTT
>CANGVU010000017.1 GCA_947457325.1 Flavobacteriales bacterium
CCAAAAAACCCCTCATAACCTTCCCTGAATCCCCCTGGTAAACCCGTAAACCCACTTTCATTGGTAGCGGATGTATTGGGAGAGTTCCAACCAGTTGTTGATTTCATTTTTCCTCCTGCAAGATCTGTACCTCCCAGAAATTCAGATAGTGCCGTCCATTCAGCTTGTGAAGAGACATGCCAACCAGTTGGACAAATCCCGCGGCTGTCCATTACAGCATACCAGTTATACAATTTGCCGTATAAATCGCTGTTAGCAGAC
Organism: Flavobacteriales bacterium; assembly: GCA_947457325.1. Classification (GTDB taxonomy): domain Bacteria; phylum Bacteroidota; class Bacteroidia; order Flavobacteriales_D; family Sanyastnellaceae; genus CAMCTV01. The sequence continues at coordinate 262 of CANGVU010000017.1, forward strand.
TGGTTATTCAAAATAGAATATGCACCGTTCGTAAGATCGGTCCAGGTAGTATCTTCTGTAACGTATGGTATAGGATCACCGTTGCGGTATTTGGATACATTCAAATTCTTTTGCATCCATTCTTGACCATTGATAACAATGGTTGAATATTCATTGCCATCTATATCTGTCACTCCATTACCTTGTTCAAACAAATCAGAGACGTTATTACCACCACCACCATTGTTGTTATTAGCATTAGAAGAAGCTGCAGGCAACTCCTCTTCCTTGCACCCGAAAGCCAACACCATGGAAAAACCTAAAAATAGTAGGACATTTTTTTTCATACTTCGTTTTTTATTGTGACGCAAGTTACAAAAAAACAATCAGACTTCAAATTAACAATATAAACAAACGATAATTTATATGCCTTTATGCCTACCAAAAGTCTGATAAGCAAAGTAGATTGGAACTGTCATATCTAAATAAGTTCAAAAGAAAATGAAAATCAATCCATGCAACATTTAATACGTAAACTTAATCGCGGACGGGGCATACTATCTCTCGTTAATTCGGACTTCCCTTCTCCCCGCCTTCCCATAATACCCACACCGCAGACCATACAACATTTTTAACTCCTCATCACTCATGGATGTGGCCAAAGGTCTTGTTGTATCTTGATGCAACCTGACCAATATCACCTCCCATGGCGTGTCCAACCAGACCGTATCCCCAGCGCGATTCAACCAATCCATGATGTCCGGCTGACATACTGATCCGCCACCGGTAGCACAAACAAAACTCTCCTGCCGCGACAACAACCCATACAACACATCCCGCTCCATCCGCCTGAAATACTTCTCCCCCCACTGCGCGAAAAACTCCGTTACGCTCATCCCAATCTTCTCCTCGATCAATGCATCCGTATCGTAAAATGAATAGCCCTTCTCCTCCGCCAATTGGCGTCCATAGGTCGTTTTGCCACTGGCCATAAAGCCTACTATGAATATCTTCTCATGCATCGTCTGCAAATATGCCGCATTTTTCTCGCTACAACTGCCCTTTTAGCAGGCCTTCTTAAAATTCAATGCCATTATTGCCGATTGCCTTCATTGGAGCAATGCTTGTTATCCTCGGGAAAACCAATAAAAATGGACTTAAACAAATTCACCATAAAAACCCAAGAGGTTATTCAACGTGCCCAACAAATCGCTTTGGAAAAAGAAAGCGGCAGCATTGAAAATGCACACCTGCTCAAGGCCTTGTTGGAAACCGACCAAAACATTACGCCGCACATTTTCAACAAATGCAGCGCCTCTTTGACCAATGTGCAATTGCAATTGGACAAAATCATACAAGGTCTGCCCAGGGTGAGCGGTGGCCAGTTGCAATTGTCCAGTCAAGCGTCCAAAACGCTTCTGAACGCCGCAACCAAAGCCCAAAAGATGGGTGACGAATACGTCACCGTCGAACACCTTTTGTTGTCTTTTATTCAAGGCAATGATCACATCAGCCAAATCCTTCAAGATGCTGGAATGCAAAGTTCCTTGGTAGAAAAGACCATAGTAGAGATGCGCAAAGGAAGCAAGGTCACTTCTTCCAGCGCGGAAGAAAGCTACCAAAGCCTCAACAAATTCGCCAAGAACTTAAATGCCTTGGCACGCGATGGAAAACTGGATCCCGTCATCGGTCGCGATGAAGAGATTCGCCGTGTCCTTCAAATTTTGTCTCGAAGAACAAAAAATAACCCCATCCTCATCGGTGAACCCGGTGTGGGTAAAACCGCCATCGCGGAAGGGATTGCCCACCGCATCATCAATGGTGATGTGCCAGAAAACTTATTGGACAAAACCATCTACAGCCTAGACATGGGAGCGCTTGTCGCCGGTGCCAAGTACAAAGGTGAATTCGAGGAGCGACTCAAAGCTGTTGTCAAAGAAGTCCAAGAGAGTGATGGCAGCATCATACTTTTCATTGACGAAATCCACACCCTTGTTGGCGCAGGAGGTGGTGAGGGCGCCATGGATGCCGCCAACATCTTAAAGCCTGCATTGGCGCGTGGAGAATTGCGCAGCATCGGAGCAACAACCTTGAACGAATACCAAAAATATTTTGAAAAGGACAAAGCATTGGAACGTCGTTTCCAAAAAGTAATGGTGGAAGAACCTGACCGCGATGACGCCATTGCCATTCTTCGCGGACTCAAGGAAAAATACGAGAACCACCACAAGGTGCAAATCAAGGACGACGCCATCATTGCCGCGGTTGAGCTTTCCCAGCGCTATATCACCGATCGTTTCCTACCCGATAAGGCCATCGACTTGATTGACGAAGCTGCATCCATGATTCGCATGGAGATGAACTCCAAACCCATTGAATTGGATCAAGTGGAACGCGAAATCCTACAATTGGAAATTGAAAGAGAGGCCATCAAAAGAGAGAACAACCAAACACGATTGGCAGAAATACAAAAAGAACTCGCGGAATTGCAAGACCAACGCAATCAACTGCACACCAAATGGAAATCAGAGAAAGATGTGGTGGAAGAAATTCAACAAGCCAAAGCCAACTTGGAAAGTTTGAAAAACCAAGCGGATCAAGCAGAGCGCGAAGGAAACTACGGTTTGGTGGCTGAGATACGCTACGGAAAAATCAAAGACACCGAGTCGCAAATCGAAACCGCCAAAGCCAAGCTTGTTGACTTACAAGTCAACGGAAAAATGGTGAAGGAAGAAGTAGATCCTGATGAAATTGCTGCTGTAGTCGCAAAGTGGACGCACATCCCCGTCAGCCGCATGTTAGAAAGCGAAAGAGAAAAACTCTTGCGTTTGGAAGATGAGTTGAAAAAGCGCGTCGTGGGACAAGAGGAAGCGGTGACCGCCATCAGTGATGCAGTAAGACGCAGCCGTGCAGGACTTTCAGATGAGAACAAGCCCATAGGATCCTTCATCTTCTTAGGAACGACGGGAGTAGGAAAAACAGAGGTGGCCAAGGCCTTGTCTGAAGTTTTGTTCAACGATGAAAATGCCATGACCCGCATCGACATGAGTGAATACCAGGAGAAGCACAGCGTCAGCAGATTGGTAGGAGCGCCTCCCGGATATGTTGGATACGATGAAGGAGGACAATTGACCGAAGCCGTGCGCAGAAAACCTTACTCTGTTGTATTGTTGGATGAGATAGAAAAAGCCCATCCCGATGTCTTCAACATCTTGTTGCAAGTATTGGATGATGGACGATTGACAGACAACAAAGGACGCATGGTGAACTTCAAAAACACCATCATCATCATGACCAGCAACATGGGTGCAAGTATCATTCAAGAACGATTTGAAAAAGTCAATGAGAAAAATGATTGGGAGATATTTGAACAAACCAAGGAGGATGTAATGCAACTGTTGCGAAGCAGCATGAGGCCTGAATTCCTGAACCGAATTGATGAAATCATCATGTTCACGCCTTTGAGTAAAAAACATCTGGAAGGTATCATTAAAATACAACTTCATCATTTGGCAGAAAAATTGACCAAACAAAACATTCAATTGAAATTAACACCTGATGCGATGGGTTACATCATGGAAAAAGGCTACGACCCTGCCATGGGAGCCAGACCAGTCAAACGGGTAATTCAAAAGGATGTCATGACTGCCCTTTCCAAGGCGATACTCTCCGGAAAAATTGTAAAGGAAGAACCCATGGTCATGGATGTGTTTGATGGACAAGTGGTATTCAGATCTCCTCTGCCCGAAGAAAAGCTGATACAGATTTAATGGGAATCTGAAAAAAATTGTTATAAGAATTCCTTATAGTACATCAATATTATCAATAATAATGATGACTAAATAGAGATAATTTTACGGACGAAATCTGTAAAATAATCGAAATGAAAAAAATAGCAACGTTAGCAATGGCACTGATTGGATTCAGTGCCATTGCACAACATGGTCAGGGAGGAGATCCCAGCCAGTGTCCTTTCCATGAAGGACCAAAAACAGCTAGCAAAGGAAACCAAGTCAACGACTGGTGGCCCAACCGATTGGACCTTGGTGTTTTAAGACAACATACCAACAAGTCCAATCCCATGGATCCCAACTTCAACTACGTCACCGCATTCAACAGCCTAGATTATACGGCTTTGAAAAAAGACATTCAACAAGTGCTTACCACATCACAAGATTGGTGGCCCGCCGACTTTGGCAATTACGGTCCATTGTTCATCCGAATGGCATGGCACAGCGCAGGGACTTACAGAACTGGAGATGGCCGTGGAGGTACAAGATCAGGTATGGAACGTTTTGCTCCACAAAATAGTTGGCCTGACAATACCAATTTGGACAAAGCGCGCAGATTGCTTTGGCCCATCAAACAGAAATACGGAAACAAAATATCATGGGCGGATTTGATGATTCTTGCGGGGCATGTGTCCTTAGAGTCTATGGGCTTCCCAACTTACGGATTTGCAGGCGGTCGTGAAGATGTCTACGAACCCGAACTCAACGTTTATTGGGGATCGGAAACCAAGTGGTTGGACGACAAGCGATATGCAGAAGGAAGAAATTTAGAAAACCCTCTCGCTGCAGTACAAATGGGATTGATCTATGTCAACCCTGAAGGTCCCAATGGAAATCCAGACCCCTTGGCAGCAGCAAAAGACATACGCGAAACCTTCGGCCGCATGGGAATGAACGATGAAGAAACAGTTGCCCTCATTGCTGGTGGTCACAGCTTTGGGAAAACCCATGGCGCTGGTCCAGCCAGCAATGTCGGTCCTGAGCCAGAAGCCGCTCCCATTGAGGAGCAAGGTTTGGGTTGGAAGAGCAGCTATGGCACAGGTAAAGGAAAAGACGCCATTACCTCTGGTTTAGAAGTCACTTGGACCACAACACCAACGATGTGGGGACATAGTTATTTTCAAATCTTGATGAAGAATGAATGGGAATTGACCACCAGTCCTGCCGGTGCCAAACAATGGGTGGCCAAGAACCCAACCTTGATGGTCCCCGATGCTTATGACCCAACCAAGAAGATTGCACCAACCATGTTGACCACCGATCTGTCCATGCGATATGATCCAGCATACGGTAAAATTTCACAACGCTTCTTGGAAAATCCCGATGAGTTCACCAAGGCCTTTGGAAAAGCGTGGTTCAAACTAACACACCGCGACATGGGTCCAAAATCGACCTACTTGGGTCCAGAGATTCCAAAAGAAGATTTGATTTGGCAAGATCCCATTCCAACTTTGAATCATCCGGTTATTGGTGATCTTGAAATACAACAATTGAAGCAAGAGATTTCTAAAAGCGGATTGAGTATTGCAGAATGCGTTTCTACTGCTTGGGCATCTGCCTCAACCTACCGTGAGTCAGATCGCCGCGGCGGAGCCAACGGGGCCCGCATTCGATTGGCACCTCAAAAAGATTGGGCAGTGAACAACCCCAAACAGCTAGAAAAAGTATTAACCGCTTTGGAAAAAATTCAGAAGAATTTCAACAGCAATGCCAAAGGAGGAAAGAAAGTTTCGATGGCAGACTTGATTGTTCTTGCTGGCAATGTGGGCGTTGAAAAAGCAGCCAACAATGCTGGATACCCCATTCAATTGCCTTTCACACCTGGCCGAATGGATGCCTCGCAAGAGCAAACAGATGTGCAATCTTTCTCCTATTTAGAACCACAAGCCGATGGATTTAGAAACTACACCAAAGCCATTTACACCATACCTACTGAAGAGTTGTTGGTTGACAAAGCGCAATTGCTCACTTTAACCGTCCCTGAAATGACTGTTTTAGTAGGTGGTATGCGTGTACTTGGAGCTAACCATGACGGAAGCAGCAAAGGCGTTCTAACGAACAAAAAAGAAGCATTGTCCAATGACTTCTTCGTGAATATTCTTGACATCAACACCACTTGGAAACCCATGGATGAGCACAAAGAAAACTTTGAAGGAAAAGATCGCACATCAGGCGCATCCAAATGGACCGCCACACGTGCAGACTTGATCTTTGGTTCACACTCTGAGTTGCGCGCGCTGGCTGAGGTTTATGCAAGCAATGATGCAAAAGAGAAGTTTGTAAAAGACTTTGTCTCAGCTTGGAGTAAAGTTATGAATCTGGATCGATTTGACTTAAAAAACAAAATGAATTAAGGCGTTGTAAACCGAAAACAAGAAAAGGGCCGGAAAGCAAAATTGCTCCGGCCCTTTTTTTATGGTTCGAAATTTATTCGAAAATTACTTCACCATCCATTTTTTGGTGAATGATTGCCCATTGTGATTCACACGAACCAAGTAAGTTCCAGTTGCAAATTCAGTTGCATTTAAAGTCAACTGACTTCCTACAACAAATTGACTCATCAACAATTTACCATTCATGTCCAAAAGCTGAACGAATGAAGACTGAGGAACATTTACAATACTAACATTAGAGGAAGGATTAGGATAAACAGCAATAGCGTTGTTTAAGTTCTCATCTACACCAACACCAGTATAGTCAATCACGGCAACGTCGTCAATGTAATAAGTGCCCTCACCACTGTTCATATCTGTTCCAAAGAAATCCATTGCGGCCAACTGATTCAAACCTGCACCACCGCCATTGTTATTGATGGACCATTGGCCAGCAAACAAGACTTCATTGTTCATTTTTGCCGAAACAGAGTCATTATCCAAATCCACCATGATTCTAAAGTTGAACCACTGATCTAAATTATAGGTCAATGAAGATGGCGTGTTTGTTCCTCCTAACGTATAGGATACCGCTCCTGCCCCATCAAAGAATACATCAAAAGCCCACTCATAAGCCGCTGAATTGGCTGACCATGTGTGCATACCATTGAAATAAGCGCCTGTACTTCCTGTTGGAATCATCATATTAAACGAAATGATATACTTACCAGAAGTGTAAGGTCCAATAGGCAACACCAAATCAGTAGCCTGTCCATTGACAAATGCACTATTACTTGGGGAACTGGAAAAGTCTGCTGAAACAATAGCATCCGAGGCCGCCGTTGAAGTCCAATTGCTCCAAAGTGGATTAGAAGCCACTACTCCATCTCCTGCTGTATAGGCGTCAAAATTGTCTTCAAAAATAGAAACTTGGGCACCCATCCCAAGTGAAATGGCCAATACAGCCAAAGTCGTGTAAAGTTTTTTCATAGATTAAAAGTTTAGTTGGTCTAATATATCATTTCATCGCGAATGATTAACATTTTGAATAAAAAATCTTTTTACATTCGCTACAAAGCAAAGCGATTTGATCGAGAAAGAAATTTACCTACCCGCCATTGACCCCATCGAGTTTTTTGGCCCCAACAATATCAAATTCAAACTGATATTATCCAAATTCCCTAAATGCAAGGTTGTATCAAGAGGCAACTTCCTGAAATTGCATGGCAGCGCCGAGGATGTTGCTGCAATGGATGACATGCTAACTCTGCTCTTCTGGCACATTGAAAAATACCATTCATTGAGCATGCAGCAATTGGAGCTAATCCTTGCCGGTGAAAAAGAAATAAAGGTAGAAAACGGCAAGGACAACGTGTTGGTTTACGGACCTGGTGGACACAAAGTGGTGGCCAAGTCTCCTAACCAACACAGAATGGTAGAAGCCTGCGATAACAACGACATGATATTTGCCATTGGTCCCGCCGGAACTGGAAAGACATACACCGCCGTTGCCCTTGCCGTAAGAGCGCTGAAGGACAAGCAAATCAAACGTATTATCCTTACCCGACCAGCAGTAGAAGCCGGAGAAAATTTGGGTTTCTTACCAGGAGACTTAAAGGAAAAATTGGATCCTTACTTGCAACCCCTTTATGATGCACTCATGGACATGATTCCTTATGAGAAGTTGGCGGAGTACATGGAAAAAAATGTGATAGAAATTGCTCCATTGGCCTTTATGCGCGGCAGAACTTTGGACAAAGCTTTTGTTATTTTGGATGAGGCACAAAATGCAACAGTGGCGCAAATGAAAATGTTTCTTACAAGAATGGGCCAGAATGCCAAATTCATAATAACAGGAGATGCTACACAAATTGACTTACCCAAAAGTCAGAAAAGCGGACTAATGCATGCCGTTCATATTTTGAGAAATACACCTGATATCGCAATTGTTGAACTGGATGAACAAGATGTGATTCGCCACAAATTGGTTAGAAAAATTATTGCCGCTTACGACAAATCTGAAAACGCAAATAAGGATTAATTATCTGATTCTGTCCACTGACCTCACTTTGGCTTCATCCCTTTGAACATTGCGCATGGCCAAATAGGTCAAGGCAAAAGCCGCAATGGGAACTGAGTAATATACCCGGGTCTTGTCATTCCAGTAACCACGGATCATGACTTCAATGACGATGGTGCAAAGCAACATGGTCACCAATGAAATTTTTGACCAAGTAATTTGTCGCTTGCGATTGTTGTAATCAAAAATGGTAAACACCAACATCCCTATTGGCAATAACAATAACCAATGAATGTCCTTACTCACCATCCATTGATTGATCCATATTTGAAGGGTCATCGCGATAATGGCACCTAGCCACTGTAATGATTGAATGCGTTGTATCATGGGGTCAAATATAAATGAAAAAAAAAGTTGGAGATTCAAAATTTGGTTGTACAATTGCACGGTCCATTCGGACAAATTCTAAAAATCAAATTCCACATTACATGTACGATATTGTTTCGCTTAACGCGATGAAAGTTGGTGAGTTGCGTGAGATCGCAGATAAATTAAACATCACTCAATCTGATAAATTAAAAAAACAAGATCTGGTTTTTAAGATTATCGATTCACAAAACACTTCACAGGTTTCTTCCGCATCCGCAATTCCAACTAACGCTCCTGCAACTGCCATAGACAGCACAGAGGACAACAATAAAAGAAAGAGAGAGCGCATTAAAAAAGAAGCTGCTGAATTGCCTTTGGAATTGGCTGGCAGTTTGTCTGACGATACCCCTGTGATTGCATCAACTCCTGCTGCCGATGAAACGACAACTACCAAAGTTGATGCGCCTATGCAGCCCGCTCAAGAAAATCGCCCTCCTAGACCGCAACATCAACACAATAGGGAGGATCGTCCTCAGCACCAAGATCGCAGAAACAACCAAGATAGACCACAACGCGAACACCGCGAGGATTTCCAAAGAAACAAGCGTTTTGATCAACCCAATAAACCTCAGCATCAGCAGAATCAGCAGAATCAAACTGGAGCTGAGTCATCACGTCCCCAGCACAGACCTGAAGGAAATTCAGATGTTGTACAACAAAACAACGTAGCTCGTCCTGACCGCTCCAAAAGAGGACAACCCGATGAGCACGGATACAATTTTGACGGATTGGTCATCGCAGAAGGCGTATTGGAAATGATGCCTGATGGTTTTGGTTTTCTTCGCTCTTCAGATTTCAATTACTTGAACTCTCCGGATGATGTGTATGTTAGTCAGCAGCAAATCAAGTCTTTTGGATTATTGACAGGGGATACTGTGAAAGGAGCTGTGCGTCCACCAAGAGAGGGAGAGAAATACTTTCCATTGATCAGTGTGGAAATGATTAACGGACGTGAACCAAGTTGGGTGAGAGATCGTGTTCCATTCAAATTCTTAACGCCATTGTTCCCCAATGAACGTTTCAAATTGGCGGATAACAACAACAATATTTCCATGCGCATCATGGACCTCTTCTCCCCTATCGGAAAAGGACAAAGAGGAATGATCGTGTCACAACCCAAGACGGGTAAAACAACCCTCTTAAAGGATGTCGCCAATGCCATCGCGCAGAATCATCCTGAAGTATATTTGATGGTACTTTTGATTGATGAGCGTCCTGAAGAGGTAACCGACATGAAGCGAAGTGTAAAAGGCGAAGTGGTTGCATCTACTTTTGATGAACCCGCAGAGCGCCACGTTAAAATCGCTAATATCGTTCTTGAAAAAGCAAAGCGTTTGGTAGAATGTGGCCATGACGTTTGTATACTTTTGGATTCAATCACTCGTCTAGCAAGAGCTTATAATACTGTAGCTCCTTCCAGCGGTAAGGTATTGAGTGGTGGTGTTGAAGCCAACGCTTTAGAAAAACCAAAGAGATTTTTTGGTGCTGCTCGAAAAATTGAAAACGGCGGTTCGTTGTCTATTATAGCAACAGCACTTGTCGATACAGGTTCCAAAATGGATGAAGTCATCTTTGAAGAATTCAAAGGAACGGGTAATATGGAGTTGCAGTTGGATCGCAAGATTTCCAATCGCCGTATTTATCCAGCCATCGATATTTTATCATCAGGAACAAGAAGAGAGGATCTTTTGCATGACAAAGATATTCTCCAGCGCATGTGGATTCTAAGAAGACACTTGGCAGATATGAACCCTGTTGAGGCGATGGAATTCGTTAAAGACCGAATCGAGAAATCTCGCAACAACGAAGAGTTCTTAATTTCAATGAATGCCTAAACTTTTTGGCAATATTAATATTGTCTTACTTCTAGCCGGCTTTTGGCTTGGATTCCGAGTACTTATTGGAAAGGTAACCGGCTTCGAGGCAAGTATAGGAAGCAAATGGGGAGTGCTATTGCATATGCTGTTGATTTTGGTATCTATCAGCATCGCAATGGTTCATGCCCA
>CANGVU010000018.1 GCA_947457325.1 Flavobacteriales bacterium
ATCAGCAGGTACTGGCATTGCTTGCAGCAACACATCCAAAAATTGAAAACTGAGTTGCTTAATGGTAAATAAAAGATCCATGGGTAAGTGATTTAATTGTTCTAATTTTTTCTTTAAACATATTTGATTTTTGATCTGTCAACAACGCAATGCCCAAGCAGTACTTGCTCATGCTTTCTGGACGAATCAACCTTCGCTTCAATGCCTGTAAAAAAACAGAGTGCCGATTTTGACGTTCTTGCTTTGCTTCTATAATCACCAAATCAGGAATATCAACCGTCTTGTCATTAACGACAAAACTTAAATTCAAATCGATGGTAATTCTTTCTGGCAACGCCTGATCCACCAGTGTAATGCGCTCAAAAAGATTCATCAACTTGGGCTCCAAGTGTTCCTCAAAATGACTCGTCTCGTGGATGTAATTTTCATTCTCGATTGACAAATCTGGCGTTAAACCATCGAGTTTGGTTCTGTCTTTCTCAGTGCGTCCCTTGTTGCTTTTGAACTTGACTTCCAAAAATGTAAGGTTGCTTTCAACGTACATCCTTTTTCGGATCTTCAAACGGTTCTGCTTTCCACTGTGGTGACGTCGGTAGAAATAGTAATCCGGAGTGTCATAGTATTGCGATTGGTAGTGATTGCTTCTGACTCCTTTTATGTCCAAAATGCGGTAATGGTTCGCCACTTCCTCAAGAACGGATTCCAATTGACTTACCGACATCAGATACTTTGTGTCTGTACGGTTCATCAAAGCAACGCCATCCATCTCTTTTAATGAGATGGATTGGTAACGGGAAATGATTTCTTGAACCTTAGACAATATCCTCTGGATTTATTCCAAACTTACTGAATTGATAGCAATAAAATTAGAAAAAGTTTAATTTTAACTTAACAATAAATTCTCATCACCGCTTAATATCTCCCCGCTCGATTTCTCCTAAAAAAACAACCAGCTTACTTCTCCACTTCTCTATTGCCATGTCCAAAACTTCACTGTATCGATCCCGATTAGACTTTCTCTCTTGCATTTTTATCAATTGATCGTGGCTCAGATAAACTGCATTTTTCTCACCTTGCTCTGTTGGAAAAAGCTGAGCCGCTGAGCCGTTATAGTCCAATTCATAAAACTGTTTATTGCCGCTCAAATCCATAATTTCAGAGGCAATAGTAGTTCCTGTAGTAGTGTTGATCAATGACATTCTGAGTTGCGCACTGAGATTTACATTTTCAGGTTCCAAATAAACCTTTAAAACCTTTTCTTGACTTCCTATTTTTTCCATTACCCAATGTGGAACCTTATCAGAGCGCGTTGACTTCATTTCCCATACCAATGGCTCTACAACCAAAATTGTAGCAGCTGTTTTTAATTCTCCCAAAACCACATCAGCATTCTCCTGAGAATAATGGACATTGAGGGCATTGAGTTGTTCTTTAGAAATGCTCTCAAAATGATTATCATTCAACACCTGAACAAATGGAAATTCACCTTGCGTCAAATAGCTCTCCAAATAGGCCGATAAAAATTTCAAATCAGAAAATTGATCTCTGCCTAATATCCTAGATTGAACACCAAAATCTTGAAGTTTCTGAACGAATTTGTCTTTCATTCTTTGCTCGGCCATAAGGACCACACGCATTGAGAATGAGCATCGTTCCAAACAATTTTTCCGGATTTTTTCCGCACGCAATTCATTCTTGTCCCATAACAATGCCGTGCAAGCATATTGATGTGCCTGCTTGTAAAATCCCTCTTCAAATGCGCTTTCAGCTAATGCAACAGCCATTTCAACCTGAGCCAATCGCTGCATGAGTTTGGCCTCTTGGTGGTTGGAATCCATTTTTAATAATGCCTCGGCAACCTGATTGGCCTTGTTCCATTGTTCAGCCTTACCATATTGTCGCATTTGAACTTCATACATTTCAATCCAATGGGCTTTGCATTGATTTTTAAACGGAACCACATTGCCTTGAAAAGTCTTCACCAAATCTGGGTGCTGCTCAGCATACTTAGCACTGAATGAAACAAAAGCATCATATTGGGACAATGCATTTTGATAAGAGTCGCTTTGGTCACAGGCGGATTGCAAAAGGTTAAACTTCTGCGTCAGAATAGATTCGGCACTCTTATTCATCCCCGCTTTTGCTTCCCAAGCTTGGTGTTCTTTCCACAACAAGGCATATCGTTCATAGGCCAATTCATATACACCATTGGCCTCCATTTTTTCAGCCTCAGCCAATCCCTTCTTCAGCGCGCACCCTGATACAAGAAATAGGCAGAAAATTGAAAAAAAAATTCGAGACAGTTGAAACATGAACATTTGGTTTGCTGACAAAAATAAGCATCTCAGTGGTCATTAATTAAAACTGTTGTTGAACAGATCAATCAAATGATGATTTAGCTCACCACTTTTCTCAGACGTTTGACAAATCAATGACAAATCAAAACTGCTCGAAACCGACATTTGCATTCGTGAGAAAGGTTCAAGTCATTAGCGTCAACCACCATCAGTTTCCGCTGGAGGCCATTGGTAAATTCCATGTCAATGACGATCAAAAATTGTCAGCACTTGCTGACATGAAAAAAATCACGGGCTGTGACGAAGCGATGTATGTAGCCACCTGCAACCGCGTTGAATGGATTTTCACATTGGATCATTTTGTTTGTCCTGGTCTAACCCAACAGATCTTGCAAATATTCAGCAGTAATTTGGAATCCGATTTTTTAAAAAACATTGCCAATCAATGCGTCCGTGTAGCGGGAGAAGAAGCGGCTGAGCATCTGCTGCGCACTGCAGGAAGTTTGAACTCTGCCGTTATTGGAGAAACGGAAATCCTAGGACAAATGCGTGCGGCATATGAATACAGTGCCAAAGCAGGATTAGCAGGAGAGGCATTGCGCATTGCAATGAAACAATGCATAAAATCAGCCAAACAAATTTTCACTGAAACCGATTTACGCAGAAAACCAGTATCCATTGTTTCCATTGCATGGAATGCATTCTTGGAAAAAGGGTTCAGCAAAGATGCGAGCATAGTTCTTGTTGGCGCTGGACAAATCATTTCCAACTTTGCCAAATTCTTGGCAGAAAACGGATACCGCAACATTACTGTTTTTAATCGCTCAAAAGAAAGTGCTCAAAAAATTGTTGACCTTTTTGACAACGGAAAATTGATGTCTTTGTCTGATTTGAATCATGGCCTAGACCAACATGCCGCTTGGGTGGTCTGCACAGGGGCAACGGAATACATGATCACTGAGGAGATGATTGCGCACATGACCAAGAAAACCAAAATGGTTATCGACTTGGCCATGCCGGGCAATGTTCATCCTGCTGTTCAATCCAAAGAAGGTATCGCATTTTTTGATATGAACAACATCCAACAAATCACCAATGAAAATTTAGCTTTTCGCCAAATGGCATTGGATCAGTGTGAGCCCATCATCCTTCAAGGAATGATGGAATACAAAGGGTTGGTACAGGAAAGAAAAATAGAATTGGCCATGCAGAATATTCCGATCACCATCAAGGAAATCAGAGAGACAGCCTTGGGCAGTGTTTTCCAAAAAGATCTCTTGGATTTGGATGAAAATGCCAAAGAGGTTTTGGAAAAAATCTTGGACTACATGGAAAAGAAATACATCTCTGTCCCCATGAAAATGGCCAAAGCCGTGATGATGGAACAACACCAGAAAAATTAATCATGTCTCGCAAAATCATTATCGGGACCAGAGGAAGTGAGTTGGCATTGTGGCAAGCTCATTTTACGCAATCATTGTTGGATAGTTTGGGGGTTCCCAATGAACTCAAAATCATCACCACAAAAGGCGACCAAATACAACACCTCAGCTTTGATAAAATTGAAGGCAAAGGTTTCTTCACCAAGGAAATTGAACAGGCCTTGATGGACCATGAAATTGATATCGCCGTTCATTCTCATAAGGATTTAGAAACGGCTCCTCATCCGCATTTAATCATTGGTGCTGTGAGCCACAGAGCTGATCCTAGAGACATTTTGATTACTCAAAAAAATTGTATCGAAGAACAACTGAATTTACAACTAAAGAAGAACGTCCGTGTTGGAACATCGTCCATCAGAAGAAAGACACAACTGCTCAATATTCGACCTGACTTGACAACGGTGGACATCCGAGGAAATGTTCCCACACGCATACAAAAATTAAGAGACGGACAATGTGAGGCGCTAATGCTTGCCGCAGCCGGTGTGAGCCGATTAAACATTGACCTTTCTGAATTTCACGTCCAACTTTTGGACCCTACCAGTTTTATTCCTGCTCCTGCGCAAGGAGTATTGGGCTGGCAATGCAGAAGAGAGGATGATGAAATTTTATCATTATTGCAACAACTGAACAACCAAGAAGTAGCCGATGCCATTTACATCGAAAGAACATTGCTGCAAAAATTGGAAGGCGGATGTCAACTTCCTTTGGGAGTCTATTGCACCCGAGAGGCGGAGGAATGGATGGTCAATTTGGCATTTGCTGTCGGCTTAAATCATCCCGTACTACAATTCAAATACGCCCATAGTGAGGCAGAAAATTGCATTGAATATTGCTTTGACAAATTGGATCAATGGCGAAAATTTTCATCAGCAAATATTTAACCCCGAATGACAATTGGGCACTTCATCTCCAAGAGGAAGAGCACGTAATCACAGGTGTGAGTTGTATTGAAACACAAACCATTTTCGTACAAGAGGTACCTACTGCTGATTGGACTTTCTTCTCCAGTGCGCAAGGGGTAAAACATTTCTTGGAACAACAGACAGTTACTTCCAAGTATATCGGAGTCATGGGAGAGGGCACACAAAAAGCACTGCAAACCTTCGGATATCAAGCAGATTTCATAGGTCAAAGCTCTGACCCAGTATTGGTGGGCCAAGCTTTGAAGGAACATTTGAAACCGAACCAAAAAATATTATTTCCCGCTTCTGAAATCAGCAAACGAAGCATTGCTTCGCAATTGACGGAGCAAGAGATTATTCATCTCCCAACCTACCGCACCATTCCTCTTTCTATATCGATTGATGCGCAAGACATTTATATCTTCACTTCTCCCTCCAACGTAGATGGTTTTCTCATTTCACAAATCCTGCCTGATGCCTATTACATTGCCTACGGTCCAACTACCGGCAACTATTTGAGACAAAAAGGAGTGAAGAACATTAGCACTCTCGAACAAGTAAGTTCTGATTTGCTGTTGCGCACAATAAAAGAAAAAATTTCGGGTTAATGATGCGCATAGTAAATTGCAGCATGAAATTCCGCATTATCACTTTATTCCTTCTCTCTCTCACATCCTATACCTGGGGACAAAGTGATGTCGCACCTAAGTACGTCAATGAATTTCTGAATATTGGAGTCGGTGCGCGTGGCTACGCCATGGCAGGAGCCATCACTGGGTCCAGCCATGACGCCTTCAGCAGCTATTGGAACCCAGCGGGAATTGCCCGAATTTCTGACCAACATTCCATAGCCGCCATGCATGCAGAATACTTTGCAGGAATTGCCAAATTGGATTATGCCGGTTATGCGCAGAAGGTAGATAACTACAGAAGTTTTGGCGCTTCCATCATTCGATTCGGTGTGGACAATATTCCCAACACGATTGATCTTTATGATCCGAATGGAAATGTGGATTATAGCCGCATCTCCTACTTCTCTGCAGCCGATTACGCTTTTCTTTTGACCTACGCCCAAAGTGAACCCCCAAAGATTCTCAAAGGATTCATGCGCAATGTACAGATGAAAAATCATTTTGGCCTCAATGCCAAAATTGTTTACCGTCAAATAGGAGATTTCGCCAATGCCTGGGGGTTTGGCATAGACGCAGGTTGGCAAGCCCAATACAAAAAATGGGAATGGGGAGTTGTACTAAAAGACATCACAGGAACGTTCAGTGCATGGCATTACAACTTGGATGAAAAGACCAAATCCGTTTTCCTCGCCACGGGAAATGAATTGCCAGAAAACACATGGGAAATCGCTAAACCAAGAATCATTGCTGGTGGTGGCCGTTCTCTTTTTTGGCGCAAATACCAATTCTTGTTAGAGGGAAATATTATTGCCACAACAGATGGAAAAAGAAACACCTTATTGGCTGGCAATACCATCAGCATTGATCCTGCTGCAGGGTTAGAGGTCTCCTATCAAACTTGGTTAAAGGTCAGAGCTGGATTTGGGAACTTCCAACGAACAACCACTTTCCAAGGCAATGAAGTTACTTTTCAACCCAACATCGGATTGGGCATCGTTTTCAAGCAATTCTCTTTGGACTATGCCCTAACAGACATCGCCAACCAAAGCGATGTATTGTACACCAACATGGTTTCACTTACTTTTAATGGAAGACTTCCGAAACGCCAAGTGAATCAAGGCTCCTAGGAGAATCATGGAAAGCAACAAGTGCATGGGTTGTGACCAAATGGGATAATCAAAATAGGTCAATAAGATACCCACCACAAATTCACCTGCCAGGGGCAACCCAATCCAATAAGCCAAGCGTGCACCTTGTTTGTTCAATTCCCAAGCCAACGCTCCAGCGGTGAATAAGACCAACCAAGAAAAAGTTCTGTGGACATAAAAGACAATGTCTTCAGAAGATTGAATCACCTGTGCTACCCACTCTTTTCGGTTATAGCCAGCTTTAATCACTTCATCAATGGCTTCTCTCAACTGGGAGCCCAAAACAATCTGAGCAATCACCATAAACAAGGAAACCCACAACAGCCATGGGCGTTTCAGGCTCCATTTAACAGTATTGGTAGTGGAAGAATTGTATGCCCAAAGCAGCGTTAAGATAATTCCCATGGTACCGAGCATGTGCAGGGTCACCTTACCACCAGACAAATGACCATCCACCACCAATTTCCCAATCCAAGCTTCATAGAGGATAAGTATCAAAGTTAGACCTGTTGCTAAAAAAGTTGACCAACCATTTCCATTTCTGGCCCAACGAAAAGACAGAACCAACAAAATTAAAACAGGAATTCCCAACACTCCGGTGAACAAACGATTGATATATTCAATCCAAGTATGCCACACATTAAAAATGGCATAATCATGTTTGGGGTATTTTTTCCATTGGGCCTCAGCACCATGGTTCCAAAAAGTTGCTTTGTCATCTAAAACAACATCATGTTGCGCCACCCAAAGGGTATCATGGTGTATCACCATTTGACCTTTGTGAAATGATTTCCCTGGAGCAATCAACAATACCTCAACATCAGTGGGAGGAACCAAGTGACCAAAGCACTTGGGCCAATCTGGACAACCCATTCCACTACCCGTAACGCGCACCACACTTCCAGCAATGATCACCAAGTACAAGGCCACCAATGCAATCATTGCCCAACGGGCAGGACTTCCTTTGAACATCTTTATTTCTTGGTAGTGATAATTTCCTGGGCTGCCAAAACTTTGTACTTCCCATCGGCGATGGTATTCACCACCTCCATCATTTTCTCTACAGAAACTTTATCCGATTGAAACTCTGCGGTCACCACATTCACCTTTCGCTCTTCAACAAAATCCAGTTGAGTAGTCACAACGCCGGGAAGTTTTTCCAATTCTTTCTGAATCTTACCACCGCAACCTTGCGCACAGGTCATTCCATCAATAGACAACTTCGTCGATGTCTTGGCTACCTCGCCCTGCTCTTGTATTTTTTCTACTACAACGGCATTGTTAGATTGATTTTGACAGGCCATTAAACCGATCAATACGAGGAATGCTGCGAATTTTTTCATGATATTAATTTTGACAAAATTAGGGTTCAACCCTGAACACAACACGTACATTTGACAAAAAACTGATTTGTTTCAACATCGCTTCTCTTCTTTACTGATATTAATCCTCTTGGCCTTAGTTTGGGGTTCGTCCTTTATTCTGATGAAAATGGGATTAAAGGCGCCAGATGGGACACCTGTACTCACGCCCTATCAAGTGGCTTCGTTGCGCATGATATTGGCTGCAGTGGCCTTATCGCCCATTGCCATTCAGGCCATTCGCCAAGTGGACAGGAAGGATTGGAAATATTTGGCCGTGGTGGGATTTATGGGGAGTGGTATACCAGCCTTTTTGTTTGCCATATCACAACAGTATTTGGACAGTGGATTGGCGGGCATATTGAACGCATTGACACCATTGTTCACGCTCCTATTGGCCATTGTTTTTTTTAAGAAGACAACACACCGACAGCAGCTGGTAGGCATGGTGATTGGTTTTTTAGGAGCTGCGGGCATCATTGCAGCCAAGGGGAGTAGTTTTCAGAACATGCAATATGCATTTTTGATCATTGCCGCGACAGTGATGTATGGTGTGAGTGTGAACACAGTAGGACATCACTTGCGACACATCAAGGCGCCCTGGATTACTGCTTTATCTATTCTAATGGTGAGTATACCTTGTGCTTTGTATTTTTTTACAACAGACTATTCTGTGATATGGACGCATCCGCATGGAGGAAGGAGTATTGCCGCTGTGGCAACCTTATCTGTTGTGGGGACGGGTATAGCCAACATATTGTTTTTTAAATTGACACAAATCAGTGGCGCCATCATGGCATCAACCGTAACCTATTTAATACCCATCGTTGCAGTGGGATGGGGCTATTACATGAACGAAAGTTTATCTCCCCTTCAAATCGTCTTTGCCGGCGTCATCCTCCTCGGCGTCTACCTCGGTAATAGGCCTCAGAAGTAGGGTTTGAAGGTGAGTTGGCAGATTTCAGCTTTGGTCTGTATCCACTTCTGCTCGTATTCCAAAGCCTTGATGCGTTGATCAATCCAAGTGTTTTCTCGCTGATTGACCATGAACACCGAACTCTCTCCCATTCCCAATCGCTCTTGCTCAGCCTCCCACAACTGCTTGTAATAATTCGAGTTGTTCACCGCACGCGTGCGCTGGTCTGCAACGATGCGCTCCTGCTGCTCCAAAACCCGAGCCTTCTGCGCAATGGTGTTTGTCTTTAATGACAAATCATACTCATTCTCCAATTGCTTAATCCGCTGCAACTGCAACTGTCCTCTTGCATCACGGACAAACATCGGAAATGCAAACTGAACTCCCCATCGGTAATTGTTTATCGAAAAATCTGACCCACTGGATGATACTTCTTTATTCAAAAAATGGTACTCCACATTCAACTTGGGCTTCAACTTTTCCCGCTTCCATTTCTCCTCCCAATCCAAAATCTTGGTCTTGGATTGGTACCATTGAATCATGGGGTGAGCTGCCATCCATGCATTCATGTCTATGGTCAATGAATACGTTGGAATGACTGAAAACAATGCCGCATCGGGCTGCAATCGCAATGACAAGATGTTCTTCTTCTCATTCAACTCTGGTAAAAAAGCAGTCATCGCCAATCGCGATTTAATAGAAAACAACTGCGCCTCTTGCCAAGCAATGTTTCTGGTTTGCCATTGCGCAAAAGCCTCCAAAGTATCAATTCCAGGCCTGTCACCCACATAAAACCTCGACTTCACCGCCTGCAATCGAATGGATGCAGCATCCATCATTTCCTTTTGCAACACAACACGTTTCTCGGCCATGTACCAATCCAAATACAACATTGTACTTTGAAACAACAACTCGTTCAAGGCCATCTGCTTCTCCAATACGGACATGGCCTGAATCTGTTCTGCCCTTCTCAAGGCCAAACGGGTTTCGTCAAAAAACAACCCTTGCAACACCGGTAAATTCAATCCCAAGGCCATCAATCCATCTTTACCTGTATAAGCTTCAGAATCCAAATAATCACCACTGTTTACATCCCATTGCGCCACCAATCCAAGCGCATAAGGCGATTGAAAAGCCATTTGTGTTTCTGAACGCTGATAAAAGTTCTGTCCGTCATAGTACTTATTCTTCCACTTGGAGGACAATACTGGATCCAATAGCCCTTTCGCTTGCAACCATTGGGCATTTCCTGCTTCTTGAAGCAATTGCGCATTTTTAGCTTCGGGATGTTCTTTCAAAACCCAAGACAAATACTCGGGTAAGGTGAGAACCTCTGGGGAGGATTGACCTAAAAACACTGTTGCCTTTAAAAACAACAGGAATATCAAACAGCGAATCATTTCTTCTCCTCCTTCACTTCCGACCTGGTTTCCTTGCCTTGAGGCTGATAGAAGTCTGGGGGGAAACCATTCAAAACCCGCCACATCTCATAGCCCAATGGGACATCATTCAACAACATAATACCTTTGGCTCCGCCTCCTAATCTGAGATTTGCAGGCCATGGTTTGTTACCTTGAGGCTTTACCCACACCCTGAACTTCCCACCATCATGTACCGCAGGATCCACACTAACAATAACCCCGTCAAACAAACCTGTTGACATCTGGTTCCAACCACTGATAAAAAACGCAGGCCATCCATCGAAAATAATTCGAACATTCTCTCCAACATGAACCAAAGGACTATTTACAGGATCAATCAACAGTTCAACAGCCTTATCAAATCGGTAAGGTGTAATTCTCACCACTTCCTCTCCCTCCTTGATGGTTTCTCCAATACCTGAACGTGTAACCTTAGAAACAAAACCACTCTGTGGCGCAATGATGTAATAATATCCTGTCCTCCTATCGTAATTGTTGTACTGATTCTGTAACTTGGTTACTTGAGCCTCTGCATCATACAT
>CANGVU010000019.1 GCA_947457325.1 Flavobacteriales bacterium
AGGTTTTATTCGATATTTGGAAGATGCCAATCAAAGGCATGCTTTATTATACCGAAAACCAAAAATGGATACATTCAACCTATCAAGGTCAATTGTTTTAAATCGTTGGATTGCTACAATTGTTGTTTGTTTTATAGGACAATTTCAAATCAACGCCCAGTCACATGATGATTTGGTGGCGATGGGAAAAGTTCCTGCGAAAAGTGGGCGTTTGACCAGCAATGAAAGTGAGCTGAAAGCCGCTGCTTGTGCTCCTTCCACCGCTTTGCGCGATTTGGATTGGAACAATGTGAGTGCATTGATAGAAACAGGAGGTTCATTGTGGCAAGACCGCGCCAATGGACGCTCTCATTATTTTGTTCCCAAGGAAGGGAATGTGTCTGTGCTGTTTGCAGGTTCATTGTGGATGGGAGGAATATCTCCTGACCAACAGCTCAAGATGGCTGCTGTTTTGTATCGCTATGATGGCAATGATTATTGGCCGGGTCCGTTGACCAATGATGGCAGCGCTGCAACCAATGATGCCGTATGTCAGCAGTGGGATCGTTTCACAGTTTCATATCGACAGGATGCCCAACGCCAACGCCAGTATTTTGAATGTGCCAATGATCCCAATTGCGATTTGGACGCCACAATGGGCGGCCCCTATTCCATCCCTAGTTATTTTTATGATTATCCTGCAATGGGCAATACTGCGCAAGGTCAAGACATGTACATCGCTCCATTTTATGATTTTGACCAAGATGGTTTGTATGATCCGCAAAACGGTGATTATCCTTGGTTTGATTTTACCCGTGAGATCAATTGCGCAACCCGAAAAAGAGAGGATATTGTTCCGCTCTATGGTGATGTCAATTATTACTGGGTTTTCAATGACAAAGGGAATGCACACACGGAGTCGCAAGGGCAACCCATCGGTATGGAAATTCGCGCCCAAGCTTTTGCATTTAATACCAATGACGAAATCAACAACATGACTTTCTACAATTATGTGCTGATCAACCAGGGTACACAAACATTGAAGGAAACTTATTTCGGTACTTGGATTGATTGTGATTTGGGCGGTCACACAGATGATTATGTAGGTTGTGATGTAAAGCGCGGTTTGGGTTATGGTTACAATGGACCTGCAGTAGACAATCCTACAGGGTTATCACCGGGCTACGGCGCCAATCCACCGGCGGTTGGTGTTGACTTTTTTGAAGGGCCATATCAGGATGAGGATTCGATTGATAATCCTTTGACAACGGATATTCTAGAAGCTATTGATTTGAAGGGTATCCCTTATAAGGGCATAGGCATTGGTTATGGGGATGGTGTTGTAGACAATGAGCGATTTGGCATGCGAAAGTTTTTATACCACGGCAATGGTTCTGGCCCTGCTGGATACCCTACTATAGCCATTCACTATTACAATTACATGCGCGGATTTTGGAAGAACGGTCAACGCATGGCTTATGGTGGAAATGCTTTGACAGAAGCCTCAGGAGCAGATTTGTCCATTGGTGCTGACTTTATGTTTCCTGGTGATACAGATCCATACCATTTTGGAACTTTGGGAACCAATACTTCCCCATGGACAGAGGTGAGCAGTGGAAATCCTGCTGGAGATCGTCGTTTTATGCAAAGCGCGGGTCCTTTTACTTTGGAGCCAGGTGATTACAACAATATTACTGTCGGTGTGGTATACGCGCGTTCATTGAGCGGTACCCCTTTTGAATCTGTCAACCTTGTTCGCGCTGCGGATGACAAAGCCCAAGCCTTGTTTGACAATTGCTTTGAATTGGTTTCTGGTCCTGATGCTCCAGATGTTTCTGTGCGTGAGTTGGACCGTGAGATCATTTTGATGTTGACCAATGACAATGTTATCAGTTCCAATTATCAAGAACAATACGCTCTGGTGGATCCTACCATTCCAGAGTTTGACAGTGAACTAAATCCATTAACTCCAGAACAAAGACGCTACAACTTTGAAGGTTACATGGTTTATCAATTGGCCAATAACAAAGTCACTAGCGCCGATTTGTATGATATTACAAAAGCCAGATTGGTAGCGCAGTGCGATGTTGAAAATGGAGTAGCTACCATTGTCAATTTTGAGCGTGATGCTGAATCAGGGCAAATCACTCCTCTGTTAATGGTGCAAGGTGCTGATGAAGGTATTCGACGATCGTTTCAAATCAAGACTGACGCGTTTGCTCAAGGAGATAATCGTTTGATCAATCACAAGACTTATTATTTCATGGCCGTTGCCTATGGATACAACAACTATGAAACATACAATGTCGGTTTGGCTATAGGTCAAGATCAACCATTCTTGGCCTCACGCAAAGCTGTGTTTGGCGCCATTCCAGTGATATCTGCCATCCCTCACAGCCAAACCCCCGCTAACGGTGGTTCAATATTGAACGCACAATATGGAGATGGTGTATCCATCACGCGCATCGAGGGTAAGGGCAATGGCTTGAACAGCTTGACTTTGGATGCTGCAACAGAGGCAGCCATCTTATCCAACATTACTTCTTCAGAGTGCACCTACCTTCCTGGTATGGGTCCTGTTGATGTGAAGGTTGTTGACCCATTGGCATTGCCAGCGGCAGATTTTGAGTTGTCTTTGGTGGCAACAGACAACACGGAGACAAGCCCTGATTCAATGTCATGGCAGTTGGTTAATTTAACCACAGGTGATACCTTGACTCCAGCCCATAGCTTTAGAATGGGCAGCGAGGATGTATTGCTGGATTATGGATTGTCCATCAACTGGAGTCAATACCAATACTTGAACGATGATGGTGCTTTTGTAAAGCATTACACAGAGTTGATTTCAGGAAGCATGGAGTTTGCCGATCCATCACAACCATGGTTTGCAGGTATGCCAGATCAAGAAGGATTCCAAGAAGGCAATTGGCTCAGAGCAGGAAGTGTGAAGACAGAGGGAACAGATGCCGCAGCGTTGTTCGAACAGTTGTATGACGATTTCGAACAAGGAAGTGGAGACGATCCCTTTACCGATGCCTCAGAGAAGTATGAGAGCGTAGTAGGCGGAACTTGGGGACCATATTGCTTGGCATCTTATTCTGTATTGAACTTTGATACAGATGGAGATCCAGCAACACCAACAGAAACAGTGAACAATGTTGCTCCAACAATCAATGATGTTAAGGGAGACAACAACACGATTGACGCAGACCGCAGAAGTAATATCCGCGGATTGAACAACGTAGATGTTGTGATGACCAGCGACAAGAGCAAGTGGACACGTTGCGTGGTGTTTGAGATGAATGCCAATGGATTGGCAGAAGACAATGACGGCATCAGTAATGGTGCGCCCAGCAAGATGAAGATGCGCCACCACAAGTCAGTGGACAAGAATGGAAGAACATCAGATGATTTAGGCTTCAATGCCGCTGAAGGAAACTTGGCAGGCGATTGGGGAATGGGATGGTTCCCTGGATATGCCATTGATTTGGGAACAGGTGAGCGTTTGAACATGGCCTTTGGTGAAGACTCATGGTTGGTTGGAGAGAATGGCAATGACATGATTTGGAATCCAACATCTAACTTGATAGCCCCACAAGGATTTGGAGCAGTAGCCGCAGGACAACACTGGATTTATGTGTTTAAGAATTTTGCCAATGAGGACAACAGCACCACAGTGGTACCTGGTTACGACAATGGACAGTTTATGTTTGATCAATTGAGCAACAGTGCATTGAGTTCAAGCAACTGGAAGAAGATCTTCCGCGCTGCCACCTGGGTTGGATCAGCAGCGTTGACACCTGGTTATAGCTTGAAGTCAGTTGAGGAAGGATTGATTCCAAATACCTTGCGTGTTAGATTGCGTGTGGCACAGGCGTATGACAAGTTCCGTTACAACAGCGGAGATGTGAACGACTTGAGCACAGCACAAAACACATGGAGACCATTGTACCGCTTCAGCACCAAGGGCATTGCACCAGTGTTGGGAGATGTTGCAACAGCTGAGGATGCTTTGAACATGATCAATGTTGTTCCAAATCCCTATTATGCATTCAGCTTGTATGAGACGAGTAAATTGGACAACCGCATTAAGATTACCAACTTGCCCGAGGAGTGTGTGGTAACAATATACGACATGAACGGAACGATGATCAGACAGTTCAAGAAAGCCGATCCGCTCACGAGCTTGGATTGGGACTTGAAGAATGGAAAGAATATTCCTATCGCATCAGGAACCTACATCATCCATGTCAACGTTCCTGGAGTGGGAGAGAAAATCTTGAAATGGTTCGGCGTAATGCGACCCGTGGATTTGGATAATTTCTAAAACAGAAATTAGTGCTTAGCAGGCTCAGCGTGCGTTGTATCCGCAGCAGCATGAGTAGTATCCGCTTGAGCAGTGGTGTCTTTTACGACAACTGTGACATTAGAAACATCTCCTGCCAATTCAGCTTTGGGTGATTTAGTATTGTGGTTAACAGAGACAAACAATAAAGTCATCATAGCGGCTGCAATGATGATAGTGTACAATACTGGTGATGATTCTTTGCTGTGATTTTGTGCCATAGTGCTTTTTTGTTGGCACGAAAATAATCAATTTCACGGAAAATCCAACCCTGACAATTCACAGCAGTTCAGAAATGCATTATCTTTATTGCAAATCAGGAAGGATGGACCCAAAAAAATCTTTTGTATCAGCTTTGGCCCAGGAGGCTGCATTATCTCCAAAAGAAGAAATGTTGGAGGTAGCCAAAAAGAGACACCATTTGACCATTGGCATCCCAAGGGAAACCAGCTTCCAAGAGCGACGCGTTGCCTTGGTGCCTGAGAGTGTAGGATTGTTGGTGAACAATGGCCATGAGGTTATTGTAGAAACCAATGCAGGTTTGGAATCCAAGTTTACCGACCACGATTACAGCGAGGCTGGCGCTACAATAGTTTATGATAAAAGCGCTGTTTTTAAGTCAGATATTCTTTTGAAAGTTGCTCCCCCAAGTTTGGAGGAGATTGCCATGATGCCCGGAAAACAAAGTCTTATTTCTGCACTTCAATTGAGCGCGCAAAAGGTGGATTTGTTTCAGGCATTGGCCAATAAAAAAATCACTGCTATTGCATGGGATTACATCCGTGATGAAGCGGGCATCTTTCCAGTTGTTCGGGCAATGGGAGAAATTGCAGGTTACACTTCTGTTCAAATTGCAGCTGAGTATTTGTCGCATACACACGGAGGTCAAGGATTAATGTTTGGTGGTATCTCAGGCGTGCGTCCAACGGAAGTGGTGATTTTAGGAGCAGGGACTGTAGGTGAATTTGCAACACGTGCTGCAATAGGTATGGGAGCTTCTGTAAAATTGTTTGACAACGATATTTATCGTTTGCGCCGTTTGCAAAATGATTTGGGAACCCGCATTTGGACGTCAACCATTCTTCCTTCCGAATTGCGCAACGCTCTTGAAACAGCCGATGTTATCATCGGCGCCATCCATACTTCTAAAGGAAGAACGCCTATGGTTGTCACCAAGGATATGATCAGCAACATGAAGTTTGGTAGCGTAGCTGTTGATGTAAGTATCGACCAAGGAGGTTGTTTTGAAACCTCTCGCGTAACCAACCACGATCACCCTGTGTACCAAACACACGGCGTTATTCACTATTGCGTCCCCAATATCGCTGCGCGCGTCTCAAGAACGGCGTCTTACGCATTGAGCAACATCTTTGCTCCAGACTTGATTCAAATGGGCGATGAAGGCGGTGTGGCCAATCTAATTAGAGGTCATGCAGGTTGGCAATCCGGAGTCTACATGTACCACGGAACACTGACCAATGAGACCATCGGAACACATTTCGAATTGCCTTGGAAGCCTCTGGAGTTGCTTATTGCAACGGGTTTTTAATTACTGAACCTTTAGACCAAAGACCAAGACATCATCCAATTGGTCCTGTTGATTTTTCCAATTTTTGAATTCAGTTTGAATCGAATCATGCTGTTCTTTGGACGTTAAATGTGAAATGGATAAAAGGAATTTTTTGAAGTTTTTAGATAAGTATTTTTTACCCAACTCGCCACCCAATTGATCTGCAAAGCCATCTGTGAAAAGGTAAATCCAATCTCCAATTTCTAAATTGATGGATTGAATGGAGAAAGGTTGCTCCTTTCCATAATGAATCCCTATGGGAAAACGATCTCCTTTGCATTCAATCAATTCATTTTGTCTCACAATCCAAACAGGTAAATTAGCCCCTGCAAATTCAAGCCTTCTTTCATCGGCAAAATAATGAATGAGTCCCAAATCCATCCCATCTTTTTGCTCTCCCATCTCACCGGTTTGCTTTAGGTTGATGGTGATTTTCTTGCGCAATTGATCCAATATCTGATGAGGAGGGTCCAATTCATCATTCGCATAAATCTCCTGCAGGGATGACATACCCAGGATACTCATCAATGCACCGGGCACTCCATGTCCAGTGCAATCTCCAATGGCAGCTATCATGACCCTGATTTCTTTTTGCACTGCTGAATTGAGCCAATAAAAGTCACCGCTAACGATGTCTTTGGGTTGATAAAAAACAAAGCAATCGAATGGTTGTGTATCTAAATCTTTCTGTGAGGGTAGCATTGCATCTTGTATGCGTTTGGCGTATTCAATGCTGTCCAGGATATTCTTGTTTTTGTTGGCGATAACATTGCTTGCAGATGCCAGTTGAAAACGGTAAGTGATTTCTTTGATCAATGCAGACATCCTTGTGTGAATGGGTATGATGGAAAAAATTGCCACCATGAGTGTCAGAAATGCACCATTGGAAAGGAATTCATTGAGGCTGATAGGACTGAGCAGAACAAACAAAAAGGCATTGAGCGCAACACTGAATATTACGGCGGCAATAGAAAGTCTAAGATTCCATATGGCAAATAAGCCGGCGCCTATAAAAGTTGTAATAAAAGAAAACGTGAATTTTTGAAGTGTCACAGCGTCAAGAACATTGTACATGTATGAATTTTCAACGATACAACCCAAATAGGCGATGTACAGTGTCCATTTGGGATGGATTCTTAGCGGCTTTTGAAAGTAATAAACTGAAAAGAAGATGGTTGTGATGATAAGACGAATGACCAAAAAACTTACCCAAAAATCTGGAGCTGTGAAATAATCACTGATAGCAAACAAAAGATTAAGGACGGTAACTACACGGATGACCAAGTCGTGATTGGCTTGGGTCAGTTTTGTCAATTCAATTTTAACTTGCTCTGAGACATTTGTTAAATCCGAATTGACCATTTTAATTTTATTAATCGGCGCTGTTCATGTGTTCTCAACCCCTTAATTCAGCTCCTAAAGGTTCGCATATGCCTTGGGTAATGCGCTCCATTGCTTTTTCAATTTGTCCGTCGGTCAAGGTTGCGCCTTGGTCTTGTAATACAAATCCCACTGCGTAAGATTTTTTACCTTGTGGCAATTTATCACCTTGATAAATGTCAAACAAGAATGCATCTTTCAATAGTTTTTTCTCTGATTGGAAAGCTGCTTGGGTGATGGATTGGAAAGTAACTTTTTCATCGAGTAACAAAGCTAAATCTCTTCTTACAGAAGGAAACTTGGCAATGGATACCGGAGGTGTTTTTGTCTTATTTAACAATGAGATATATTCATTCAGATTCAATTCCAAATAAAATACGGGTTGCTTTATATCATGTGTGTGAAGCGTCTTGGAAGATACCTTGCCCAAGGTGATGGTCATTTTTTTGTAGCTGTATTGGGCCGCCTCACTGAAATGTTGGTGGGCTATGGCTTGGCCGTTGCTCAGGGATTGTCCCAATCTTTGCATCAACTGTTCAGCAAAATAGCGAACATGTCGGTAGCTGATATTGTTTGCTGTACCATGGGCATTGATGTTCTCCGTTTGTCCACTCAACCAAATGCCCAACATCATTTGCTCTTCAAATCCATTTTCTGATTTGTGGTAGATATTTCCCATTTCAAACAGCGCCAAATTGTTGTTTTTGTGATTGATGTTTAAGGCAACGGCTTCCAATCCACTGTGGATCAACTCAGGTCTTAACACGCCCAAATCCTGACTCAGTGGATTTAATATCGAAACAACATTTTCTTTGTCAGTGTGGTAGCTGGTTTTGGTCAATGAGAGACTTTGTATCTCTGTTAATCCCAATGAGCACAACATCTCAGCCAATTGGTTTTTTCTGTGGTGTGGCGCTAAGTAGGCATTTCCCCAGGTAAAGCTCACTTGAGATGAAGCTTCCACATTGTCAAAACCATAAACGCGCAATACTTCTTCAATCAAATCAATCTCACGCGTTACATCTGCTCTGCATCCGGGTACACTGACAATCCAAGAATCTTCATTTTTACGTTCAATACCAAATTCCAATTTGTGAAGGATATTGTGGATGGTATCAGACTCAATTTTCTTTCCTATAATTTGATGGGCTTTGCTTGGGTGAAATACGATTTGTTGTCTTTCAAAAGGCAACAAAACAACCTCTTGCATGGCTTTGGGTTGTGCATCACAAATCTCCATCAGCAATGCAACAGCGCGCGCCTTGGCTGCTTCATATAATTCTGCATCTACTCCGCGTTCAAATCTGAAAGAGCTATCGCTATGAATCCCATGGGCTCTGGCAGATTTTCTTACACGAACGGCATCAAACAATGCACATTCCAAGTAGATCTGCGTTGTGTTTTCATTTACGCCGCTTTCTTTTCCGCCCATCACTCCGGCCAAACATGCTGCTTGATTTTTGTTGTCAAAAATAACAACATCTATCTCAGAACACTTTCTTTCCGTTCCATCTAAGGTGACCAATAATTCGCCAACAGCACCATTGCGCACTTGAACATGGTTACCCATGATGTCAGCATCAAAAGCATGAAGCGGTTGTCCCATCTCATGTTGCACCCAATTGGTAATGTCTACCACAGGGTGTATGCACTTTACTCCAATAGCCTGCAAACTGGTTTTCATCCAATCAGGAGTTTCGCTATTGGGTTTGATATCGATTTGTATCAAAGTGTAACGCTTGACTTGAGTAGCTGGATCGATACTCAGTTGAAAATCACCATGCCCTAATTTGGGTAGATGGGGTATCTTTTGAAGGAACGAACTGGATTTTACATCATCGGATGCTGCCATTAATTCACGTGCAACACCATAATGGGACATGGCATCTGTTCGGTTTGGGGTTAGTCCAATTTCCAAAGTGGTGTTGGCCCCCATTTTCAAATACTCAGCTGCTGGCATGCCGATGGCGGCATCTTCAGATAACACCATAATACCATCATGGCTTTGACCAATACCCAATTCATCTTCGGCACAGATCATTCCATGACTTTCTACGCCACGAATTTTACTCTTTTTGATTTTTAAAGCTTCTTCCCCGCCTTGTGGGTATAAAGTACAACCAACCAAGGCAACCAATACTTTTTGACCCAAAGCGACATTGGGAGCACCACATACTATTTGCAAAGGGCTTTCTTGGCCTACTTCAACTTGTGTAACACGCAGACGCTCTGCATCTGGATGAGGCTGAACGTCAATAACGTGACCTACGACAACATGATTTAAACCACCTTTGATGGTTTCTACTTCTTCAATTCCTTCAACTTCTAAACCAACACGGGTAAGACGCTCTGCTGCTTGCTCGACAGGGGGAAGTGGATGGATAAAATGAGCAAGGTAGTTGTAATAAATGCGCATAGAAAAATACAAGTATCGCGTTAGCGATTATTCAAAACTAATGGGAAGGATAATCTCTGATTCAATGGCGACGCCATTGCGTTGTCCAGGACTCCAAGCGGGCATGCCCATGACAAATTGCATGGCAGCAGCATCCAATTCAGGATGCACACCTTGTGTAACTTTAGGACTTTTAACTAAACCATCAGCGCCGATAACAAAGGACAAGTAAACTGTACCTTTGATGCCATTCAAAATGGCTTTTTCTGGGTATCGAAGGTTTTTATCGATGTAATTTTCCAAATCAGCAAAGCTAGCTTGAGTAGTTGCTTTGTTGGAGTTTTCCTTTGTTTTAGCACTCTCCTCAGAAGCCTTCTGGTAAGCGCGGTCAGGGAGTGGTGCGCCTTCTGGATTCCAACGCTTCCAT
The DNA here is from genome assembly GCA_947457325.1 of Flavobacteriales bacterium. Lineage (GTDB taxonomy): Bacteria > Bacteroidota > Bacteroidia > Flavobacteriales_D > Sanyastnellaceae > CAMCTV01. The sequence continues at coordinate 10,097 of CANGVU010000019.1, forward strand.
GTTCCTACTTTCATCCCTTTGTTGTAATCGCCTTCAGCTTCTTTGTTTCCGTTTTGGTTATAAAAGACAAAATGGCCGTGTGGAATTTCTAATTTTTCATCTATGTATTTCCCAGTCATGAACATTTGTCCACCCAAGAATGTGATGGTTACATCGTACAAACCATCTTTCAAAGTTGAAGTTCTGGTGTAAGAGGAAACCGATTCTTCCTCGATGACAACGAATTCACTGTTTAAATATTCTTTTTTCTGGCTCCAAGCAGAGAGAC
>CANGVU010000020.1 GCA_947457325.1 Flavobacteriales bacterium
GCTCTTCCGATCTTCGTTTTTAAATGATTGGCACTCCTCATTGAGCGGGCATGCCGCACAGTGTGGATTTTTAGGCGTGCAAAGGATCGCGCCAAACTCCATACTGGCTTGGTTAAAAACATGCGGTGAGGCATGCTGAATCCAATCGTCCAAAAGCAATTGAATATTTTTTTTGGTTCCAGGTAAATCAATCGGGTCTTTGGATCCAAGGTATCTAGAAACCCATCGCAGAACATTGCCATCAACTGCAGCCTTGGGAAAATCATAGGCAAATGAAGAAACAGCCGCAGCGGTGTAGGGCCCAACTCCCGGAACTTGGAGCCACTCGTCATATGATTTAGGAAAGTTGCCCTGGTATTCACCGGCAATTAATTGGGCTCCCAATTGAAGGTTGCGGGCTCTAGAATAGTAGCCCAATCCTTGCCAAACACGAAAAAGCTGATCTTGAGGTGCATTGGCCAAGTCTTGAACAGTTGGAAATTGATGGAGCAGCGCATGATAATAGCTCATCCCTTGCTGGACACGAGTTTGCTGAAGAATAATTTCAGAAATCCAGATGGCATATGGGTCTTGTGTATTGCGCCATGGAAGGTCGCGCTTGTTTTCTAAATACCAAGGAATAATATGCTGAACAAAGGATGGAATGACTGTTTTTTTCATTTTCACAAAAGTCGATACAAAAATTGGTAAACTATACATATATTTGCAACCCCTAAAAAAACTGATATTCACCTTTTTAGAAAGAAACGATGACGAAAGCAGATATAGTGACAGAGATTTCCAACAAAACTGGGATAGACAAGAACGATGTGTTGGCGATTGTGGAAGGATTTATGACCACACTCAAGAATTCAATGGAAAAAGGTGAGAATGTTTATTTGAGAGGCTTCGGGAGTTTTATAGTGAAGAGAAGAGCAGAGAAGTTGGGAAGAAATATCTTGGCCAAAACCACGGTAACCATTCCTGCCCATTATGTTCCATCTTTCAAGCCTTCTAAGGAGTTTGTAGATGCAGTGAAGGAAAAAGTTAAAGTGGCGCAGAATGGATAAGAAATGGCTCAAACCCGCTTTGATTGTCGGACTGGGTTTGGCGCTGATTGTTCTTTTTTTATGGATGCCTCGTAAGCCTAGTGCCAAAGAGGATAATCAAGAGATGCCTGCTTTATCTGCAGAGGAGTCTAGGTTACAGCAAGCCATCGAGTTGGTTAATGGACCTAATCCCATGCAGGGCATCATGATGTTGAGAGAGATTGTAGCCAAAGACTCGAGCAATGTGGAAGCGCATTATTGGTTGGGTGTTTTTGCAGTTCAGTCTGGTCAATATGACAAAGCGATTCCTCGTTTTGAAAAAGTGATCAAATTGGATCCAGAATACCTGAATGCGTATATGGATTTGGGAGCAGTTTACAAAGAGTTGGGTGAAAAAGATAAGGCACTAAGCTTATTTGAGCTTGCAGCGGCCAGAGATAGTGCCAATATTTACGCGTTGTTTTTCTCAGGGGAAACTGCAGCAGATATCGGAGAGAAAGAGAAAGCAAAAAAGTATTACAATCAATTGTTAAGACACACCGCAGATACAGCAGTAGTGGTGCGGGTGAAAGAGCGAATTGATAAATTGAATTAGAATATTAACGTTTAAAATTTAGAAAACATGCCTTGCGGTAAAAAAAGAAAACGCCATAAGATGGCTACTCACAAGCGTAAAAAGCGTTTGAGAAAGAATCGTCACAAAAAGAAAGTTCGCTAGTTTGGTGGGGCATAGCCCCTACTAGTGAACACCATTGTCGGAGCAGATTTTCTCTGCTCTGACCAATTGTGTTTAATTGTGAATGTTGAATTAGTTATTAGTAAGTCACCCAAGGGGGTTCAGCTTGCTGTGTTGCAAGACCGCCAATTGGTGGAGTTGCATCACGAGGATGCTACACAGAATTATGCTGTGGGTGACATCTATTTGGGAAAGGTGCGTAAAATGGTTCCACACCTCAACGCTGCATTTGTTGAGGTTGGACATGAGCGCGATGCTTTCCTGCACTATTTGGATTTGGGTCCGCATTATGCAACAACCAACCAGTTTGTTCGTGGTGTTTTAGCGGGTCAAGTTCAATCCGGTCACTTGTCTACAGTGAAGATGCTACCAGAAATTCCCAAGGATGGTGGTATCAAAGACCAAATCGGTCAAGCCAATCTTATTCTTGTTCAGGTGGCCAAAGAACCCATTTCCAATAAGGGTCCTCGTGTCACGTGTGAAATCACACTGGCTGGTCGTTACTTGGTATTGGTTCCCTTTTCTAACAAAGTTTCTTTGTCCAGTAGAATTGAAGATGATAAAGAGCGCGATCGCTTGCGGAAATTGATTCAGAATATCCGTCCGGCTAACTTTGGTGTGATCATTCGCACCCAAGCTGTCGAAACAACGGTTCAAGAGTTGGATCAAGATTTATCAGAATTGGTGAAACGTTGGGAGCAAATGGTGAAGGCATTGCCCAAAGCCAAAGCACCGCAGAAAATTTTAGGTGAGTTAGACAAAACCTCCGCGGTTCTGCGTGATATCCTAAGCGACAAGTTCACGGCCATCCATGTAAATGACCCAGCCCTAGCGGCTTCTGTCAAAACCTATTTGGATTCCAATGCGCCTGAGCTAAAAGATATTGTCAAAGAACACAAAGTGGATGATTTGTTTGACGCATTTAATATACACCGACAAATAAAATCTTCATTTGCCAAACAGGTCAATTTGAAGAGTGGTTCCTACCTCATTGTTGAGCACACGGAGGCCATGCACGTTATTGATGTGAACAGTGGCAACCGAAAGCAAGCTTCTGTCAAGGACCAAGAGGAGAATGCGCTTCAAACCAATTTGGAGTGTGCTTCAGAAGTAGCGCGCCTTTTGCGTTTGCGCGATATGGGTGGTATCATATGCGTGGATTTTATTGACATGCAGAACAAAGACAACCAAAAGAAATTACATGATGCTTTGAGGGACGCTATGAAGAGCGACAAAGCAAAGCACAATGTCTTGGCGCCAAGCCGTTTTGGTGTAGTTGAAATTACCAGAGAAAGAGTTAAACCCGTTACCCAAGTCAAGACTACAGAGAAATGTCCTAGTTGTCATGGAAAAGGAACGGTGGAAGCGTCGGTATTGTTCACAGATCAATTGGAGAATGAGGTGAGAATGGTTGCCCAAGAGTACAAACACAGTTTTGTGCAAATGGTGGTTAATCCCTTGGTAGAAGCCTATATCAATAAAGGATGGTGGTGGAATACTTTGCGCACGCAGTGGCAAAAGAAATATGGTATTAAAATACAAGTAGAAAGTTCCACATCTGCAGAACTTTTGGAAGTGCACTATTTGGATGCACAGGGTGAAGAAATCAAATTGTCTTAACGCGCGATATAGCGGTAAAGCATTACTACTAGAGCCAACAAAAACATCAGCAAGGAAATCCTATTGATGCCATGCATGAACTTTAAGTTGGTATCATGGGTCGACTTTTTGAACCAAGTCATTGGATTCAAATAATGTGCTATTTTTTGAATGATCATGAAGTAAAGATGAGGAAAAAATCTTTACACAATGTCTTTCCAGTGCATTACCTGAATGCCAGGGAAAAATTGCTTTAAATTTTGTCCACCGTAAATAACTTGTGCTTCTTCCACATTGGCCAATTTCATCCAATATTTGATTTGATTGGCAAATGATGCATGGTAAGTTTCGGAGGATTTGATTTCAATTGGAATCAGTTGCGTTCCATTTTCTCTGATCAAATCAATTTCTTTTTGATTCTTATCTCTCCAAAAATAATATTTGTCATGTCGTCCAGAATGTGCCGATTTTTTTACGAATTCATTTACCACAAGTGTCTCAAATAAGGCTCCCCGCAAGGGGTGGAAAGCCAGTTGATTCTTGTCTTGAATCCCCAACAATGCACAAGCGATGCCCGTGTCCCAGAAGTAGATTTTGGGCCGCTTGACGATTGTTTTATTGAAATTCCGGTGATAAGGTGGTAATAGATGTACGATAAATCCCAAAGTCAAGACACCAACCCAAGATTGAGTGGTTTTGACATCAATGCCCACTTCATTGGCAATTTGGGTATAATTCAATTCTTGTCCTGTTCTGCCCGCAAGGACCTTCATGAATTTCTCAAACAGATGATAATCTTGTATGCTTTTGACTAATTTAATATCCCGCTCAATGTAGGTTTTAATGTAGTTGCGGCACCATTGGTAGCTCGGTATTTTTTGATCATGTATGGGAGGATAGAATCCATTGCAAATCCAATCATTGTTATCCCAGTTTTGGTTGATGTCTTGAATTTCGCTCCATTCAAATGGTAGCAATTCCATGTAAGCCGCCCTGCCTGCTAGCGATTGCGAAATGCTTTCGGATAAAAGAAGGTGGTTTGAACCTGTGAGAATAAATAGTCCTTTTTCTGTGGATTCGTCCACAATTTGTTGCAAATAGGATAGCAGCCTTGGATAACGCTGCACTTCATCAATTACGGCACCATTTGGAATTTGATTTAAAAATCCTCGAGGATCTGAATTCACCCAATCCCAAACGTCAGGATTTTCCAATGAGAAATAGGGTTTGAGCGGAAATAATTTACGAACCAGAGTTGTTTTACCAGATTGCCTTGGCCCCATAACCGCCACAACTTTGAAGTGACTGGCCAATAATCTAAGTTCTGATTCTGCGTGACGGCGTACCATTCAGCAAAAATAAGTATTTTATGGAATCCAATTCCATAAAATGCTAAAATCAACCAAAATCCACGGCTGTCAAGCCTTACAGAATATCCTTATGGGCAATGACAGAGATTTCAACTTTACAATCTCGGGGCAGTTGCGAAACCTGAACAGCCTCTCTTGCAGGAGGGATTTCTCCAACATATTTTCCATAAACTTGATTGATAGCACCATAATCTGCCATGTCCTTCATGAAGATGCTGGCTTTTACCACATGGTTCCAAGTCATTTCCGCTGCTTCTAAAAGTGCTTCAATATTTTTCATTACGCGCTCTGTTTCTTCTTCAACAGGAAGCGGATGGTATACTTGTTCAATGGGATCCATGGCTATTTGTCCAGAGATGAACAACAAGTTGCCCACTTGAATGGCTGGGCTATATGGAGCAATGGGTTTAGGCGCTCCGGATGTATTGATGGCTGTCTTTTTCATGTAGTTTTGCAATTGGAGTGCAAGATGCGAATAATTTTAATTGACAACTACGATTCTTTTACCTACAACGTCGTCCATTATCTGGAACAGTTGGATGCAGTGGTTGACGTTGTTTTTAATGACAATACAATTGTTCCCAATTGGGAGATGTATGACGCTGTTGTTATTTCTCCTGGTCCAGGATTGCCAGAGGAGTCTGGATTTTTGTTGGAATGGATGAAAACCATTCCAATCCATCTACCAGTTTTGGGTATTTGTTTGGGATTACAGGCCTTGGTGGTTCATTTTGGAGGTGCATTGCGAAATTTAGAATCTCCACTACACGGCCAATCTGGAAAATTGGTTGAGCTCGTAAGCGGAAATGTTTGGTCGTCTATTCCCTTGCCCATCAATATTGGTCATTATCATTCATGGGTAGCAAACGAGAATAATTTACCTCCTTGTTTAGAGGTTTTGGCTAGGGATGAAAAAGAGAGAATCATGGTTTTGCGCCATCGTAGTTTACCATGGCACGCCCTGCAGTTTCATCCTGAATCCATTTTGTCAGAAAAAGGAATTTTATGGTTTGATCATTGGTTAACGCAAAGCGTAAGACCAAATTCAATAACTTAGCCTCATGCGAAAAATCACAATCTGCGCCTCTTTGTTTTTGTTGTTTATTATGACAACATCAATGTTTTCTCCACCTGGTTCTTTTCGCATTGCCGTAATGAAGTACAAGGGTGGGGGTGATTGGTATGCAAATCCTACGGCTTTGCCCAATTTGGTCAAATTCACCAATACCCAATTGCAGACAAAGATTGATGAGAATGTTGCCCAAGTGGACGTGGGAAGTTCGGAAATTTTTGACTATCCCTTTGTTCACATGACGGGACATGGTAATGTGGTTTTTTCTTTGGACGATGCGCAGAACCTGCGCACGTATCTGCAGGCCGGAGGTTTTCTTCATATATCGGACAATTACGGAATGGATATGTTTGTCAGAAGAGAAATGAAAAAGGTTTTTCCAGAATTGGAATGGTTGGAGGTTCCATTTGACCATCCCATTTATCATGGGAAGTTTGAGTTCAAAAATGGATTGCCTAAAATCCATGAACACGATGGGAAGAACCCCAAAGGTTTGGGCATGTTTTGGGAGGGTAAGTTGGTTTGTTTTTATGATTTTGAGTGCGATTTGGGAGATGGATGGGAAGATCCTCAGGTCCACAATGACAGTGAGGAGAACCGTCAAAAGGCCCTGCGAATGGGCGCTAACTTGATTCAGTATGCCTTCATTGGACAGCAGTGAATTGTTGGAATGGGAGGTAAAAGAAATCCTTGACGAGTGCATTGTTCGATACAACAACCTGTCTTTTATTGAACTAGATCCCATATCCATTCCCCACCGTTACAAAAGAAGACAAGACATTGAGGTTAGCGCCTTGATGACAGCATTGATTTCATGGGGAAATAGGAAAGCCATTCTGCAGACCGCAAGCGCTTGGATGGACATGATGGATAATGAGCCTTTTGAATTCATTCAATCCGCCAGCCCATCTGAAATCAACACTTTATCTAAGAAAATTTACCGCACTTTTCAGTCTACCGATATGGTGGACTTGATTCGCGCATTACGTGGTGTATATGCTGAGCATGAGAGCTTAGAGCAATTGTTTATGACAGGCTTTCAGGAGGGTGATTCAAGACAGGGCATCATGCATTTTCGAAATGCAGTTTTGTCTTTTGGGCACCGGCCTAGATTTGAAAAGCACATTGCCAATCCCGCTCAGAACGGGGCTGCCAAGCGCATCAATATGTTTTTGCGTTGGATGGTGAGAAAGGATAATCAGAAAGTTGATTTTGGTATATGGGACAACGTGCCCATGTCCAAACTTTCCATTCCGTTGGATGTGCACACCGGAAATATCTCGCGCAAATTGGGAATATTAAACAGAAAACAAGATGATTGGACTGCTGTTCAAGAATTGGATTCCGTTTTGCGGAAATGGCGACCTGCCGACCCTGTAGCCTATGATTTTGCCCTGTTTGGCATGGGGGTAGAAGGGATTTTTAGTGATTAGCCTTGATCAAGGCGAAATTTTGTTCGTTTTCTACCTTTTTTTTACGATATTCGCAAACCTTAAAAATGTTTTGTTATGGCAATGATTGAGAAAATTAGAAGGCAAGGATGGTTGGTACTCGTAATGGTGGGTATTGGAATTGTCGGCTATTTGATTCCCTATGATGCGGTGATGGCGCTGTTTGGAAAAGGCGCAAAAGACGCAGGAGAGATTGATGGAGAAACCATCGACGCAGCTGCTTGGCAGCAAGCAGTAGAGAAACAACGCGTGTTGTTTAACTACACATCCAATGAAAGTGCGCTTTCCAACGACACATGGAATTCCTTGACTGAGGAGCGTTTGTACGCCGATGAGTTGAGCGCAATGGACATGGAGGTTTCTGACGAAGAGTTGGACGAAGTTTTGTTTGGAGCCAACCTTTCTCCTTTTGTAAAAAGCACCATCTATGGTGGAAAGGATTCAACTTCCATGAAGGAGCAAATGCGTCAGCGTTTTGAAACGTTTGATCCACGTGACCCAACCTGGACCATGGAGAAAGCGGAAATGTGGAAAGAGTTTGTTCGTTACAAGCGCAAGAAAGAGAAGTATGACAACATGATCAAATTGGGAGCTTATGCCAATAATTTGGATGCAAAATGGGCTTTCAAAGCTGGTTCATCCAAAACAGGTGTTGATTTTGTTGCCAAGACATACATGGAAATTCCGGATTCTACTGTTGCTGTTTCAGACGATGATATTCGTTCATACTACAACAAGCACAAATCAGAACGCGAATACAAACAAGAGCGCAGCAGAAGCTTAGAGTATGTGAGCATCGCTATTCAAGCAACAGAGCAAGATTTGGCTTCTATTAAGTCCAAAATGGACGGCATGGTGCGTGATTTCCGCATGGCTAAGAATGATTCAGCCTTTGCAGCCGCAGCCGCAGCAACACCAGGCATGGCCAAGATGAGATATGTTCCAGGTTCAATGATGGAGCCAATCAATGGTCAAATTTTGAACGATTCAATTGGTAAAGTAATCGGTCCATTTGCGGATGCAGGTGCCATGAAATTGGTAAAGATATCTAAGCGTGTTTCAGAAATTGACAGTGTTCAAGCCCGTCACATTTTGATTCAAGATCAAACGCCTAAAGGAAAAGCCAAAGCTGACTCTATCATGAATGTTATCAAGGCGAAGAAAAATTTTGCAGAGATGGCCAAGCAATTTGGTACTGATGGCACCAAAGACAAAGGTGGAGACTTGGGCATGTTTGCACGTGGTGCAATGGTGCCTGATTTCGAGAAGCCTTGCTTCAATGGAACTGTTGGTCAATTGCAAGTGGTGAAGACACAGTTTGGATACCACGTTGTTGAGGTTACCAAAAAGAACGCTCCCAAAATGAATACGTATGTTGCGGTGGTGGACCAATCTCAAGAGCCAAGTCCAGGAACACGTAAACAAGCTTTCAATAAAATGCGTGAATTGACCATCAATGCAAAAGACACTGCTTCTTTCCGCACTCAGGTGAAGGCGTTGTATCCAAATGCAAACATCGTCCCTGCGCAAATGATTGTTCCCAATGCTCAAGCCATTGCAGGCATCCAAAAAGCTGAGAGCATCGTTTCTTGGGCTTATGGTGCGGAGATCAATGAGATTTCTCAACCTTTCTTGGTAGAGAACAATTGGGTAGTGGCTGTTCTTACAGAAATCAGAGAGCGTGGTGTGCCTGCTTTTGAAGATGTAAAAGAAACGATGAAGGCTAAAGTGATCAAAGAGAAGAAAGGAACCATGTTGGCTGAGAAAATGAAGGGAACTTCATTGCAGGCCATCGCTTCAGGAAATGGAACAACAGTGAAGCATTCAGAGTTGATGTGGAGAAGCAGCAACCTGCCAGAGGCTGGTGTTGGAGAGCAAGAGTTTGCTTTGATTGGTAAGTGTTTCGGAATGGCCAAAGGTCAGGTATCTGAGCCCATCATTGGTGAAGGTGCAGTTTACGTAATTCAAAAGACAGCTGATGTAGTAGATGCTCAAAGCATGGACAACTACAAGAATGAGAAGCGCATGTTGCAGCAAAATGCAAAGGCTTCCATGGCTGGTCGTGTATTTGGTGCATACCGTGAGGCTGCTGATATCGATGATCGTCGTTTTATCAGCGAGTAATTATAAGATAGAAGGTATTGAAAAGGGTCGCGAAAGCGACCCTTTATTTTTGGACCTAATCCGGCTATCCGCTACAAGTCCTCGGGACGCACAGCGTCCCTGCGGGCTTTCCGCTACTATCCGGGGTAGGGGTCTGTTGAAGTGCTCAACCAAGAGCTATCAGCATAACTCAAAAAACGGTAATTATTGTCCAATGCACTTTGGTAAATCCTTTTCCAATCCTCGCCAACAATGGCGTAAACCAATAGCAATAAGGTGCTTTTGGGTTGATGGAAATTGGTGATTAATGCTTGAATGCTCTTGATGGTGTATCCAGGTCCAATGATGATTTGGGTGGTGCCGGCAATGACATCGAGGCCAAGTTCTGTTGCTTTTTGATACAAATATTCCAGGTTCTCGATAAGACTGTTTTCATGTTTTTCTTGGTAGGGACTCCATTGTCCCAAGTGAAACAATCCATGTTCATCAGGCACTGCACGTTCATTGCCTAGCCAATACAAACTTTCCAAAGTGCGCAATGCTGTCGTGCCCACGACGATGGTTCGGTGGTCTTGTTTTAGTTTCGCCATCCATTGGACGATGAATGCAAGACTCACTTCA
>CANGVU010000021.1 GCA_947457325.1 Flavobacteriales bacterium
TGCTTCTGTGCTATCCAATTGGGTTGAGCGTTGGCATCCAATGCTGTCGGTCTGCCCAATTCATCCTGCTCAAAATTCAAGTTGGTCACATAACTCGCATTCATCGTAGACTTGTACTGATGGTTGATGGTGAATTGCTTGAAATACTTCTTCACACTCTCCAATTTGGTCAATCCATCATAACTAATTTTCCAATTGGGTTGCGCCGAAGTTTTGAATGGATTCAAGGAAACTTCACTTGTGCTCTTTCCAGAATACGCAGCAATGAACGCAGGTATAATAACATCCTGAGATGTTCCGCCAAACCCCTGATAATAGCCTGTACTATCCACATCACTCAATTGATAATTAACAGTATTCAATCTAGCTGAAATCTCTTGTCTATATGCTATCAAGTTCAAGAATGGATCAGACATGTTTCCATTGTCCTTTTCATCTCGTGCGAATGCAGTAGCCCAGGTGTTGATGGAGGCGCTGAAGTTTCCTGTTTCCATTGGTGACTGGAATTGATACTCCATCGAATCAGCTGAATAACGGAAGAAGCTGGTCAAGTTTCTTCCATCTTGACGATTGGCCGTCAATTCTATTTTCAAATACTTAATGGGCTCAATGGATGCCTTGGCGTTCCAAGTTGTACTCGATGTTTCTGTATATTGATTGTTCTGATAAGGAGATCCCACCACATAACCACCATTGGCCATATCAAGCGCAAAATTGCGATCTGTCAAATCTCCTCGCCAATCCGTATTCTGTTGTCCCAAAACAAAACCAACTCCTGGCGCAGTAAATTGATTATTCAACCCCAATAGTCCCGCCCTTTGATTGTATCCCGGTAACATCATTCCCTCGTTCTTTGTATAACTCATATTGGCGTTGCGCACCATCATTAAGAATCGAAGCGCAACGTCAGACCAAACAATGGGCTCTTTCTTGTCTTTCTTTTCCAAATCTTTTCCAAAACCATCTTTATTGTCGGGATTGTCTTTGTCTCCTTTCTTTTTATCGTCCTTCTTTTTGCCTTGGTTGATTTCCTTCAACTTGGGAACCTTGTTGTACAACGTTTCAAAATTGGCTGTTGCATTAAAGTTCAACTGTCGAGAGTTCTGAATTTTATTGCCTAAGGTGTCCTGCGTGAATGGTGCGCGATCCCAACGGAAACTTGAACCATACTTGACATCAGAATTCACAAAATCAATCAACGGGAATTTATCAAATGGCAATTTGTATGAAGCATTAAACTGGTGATTGTAAATGGTAGGTTCACCCATGCTCAAGATATTCTGACGAACGGTGTCCTTGTAAGCCTCATACCAATCTTTATCCTCACGGTTTATCACTCCTCGTGGCTCACGGATCAAAGCTGTCGTGGATGCTGTCAAGTCCATCTTGATGCTCTTGGTCAAATCATACTTTACGTTGTAATTCCGATTCCAACTCCAATTCTTTTGCGCTTGCGTCTGAATCAACATGTCACTGTAAACGCCTGACAATTCCAGTGTGTTGTTTCTGATTCTGCTCGTTTCATAAGAGCGATTCATGTCGGTGTGGAATCCAACGGATTTAATACCAGGATAAAAATTAAATTCTTTGATCCATTTCAAATAAGGCGATGTTTTCACCAATGGCAACTTCGCAAATGGTTTGATTTCCTTGGGCTTGTTGGTGAAAGCGTAATCAAAGGCACCCGTATACTGCTTATTCAATCGCCAATCAATGTTGATGTCTCGGAAGTAAATTTCGTTATAGGCATAACTCACACTGAAATTATCAATGGCATAAAACTTAGGCTTATCCCCACCACTTGCTGCCGCTGCAGGCGCTCCAGGTGCTGGTGGCGCCCCTCCTCCTCCCGATGCCTCTTTCTCTCCTTTCTTGGGTGCAATCTTGACGTTGGTAACATTGATACTCCTGCGCCGCGTCATGGTCTGCGACTTTTGTTTCAACGGTTTTGAAAGATTGGGCAAATCATTCAGTTCCAAATCGGGCTGCAGTGGACTGTATCTCGGCGTAGACACATTTTCTGAATATCCCATGAACAAAGGCAATTGAACACCCCAATTTTCTGGCATCAACTTACCCATTTGTATGGTGGTGCTGGCATCTACACCAGTCTTGGTTTCTTGTTGTCGTTGTTGCACTTTTTGTTCTACAGATCCCCACCCTGGCGTACTGATGTTTCCCGCAACATTGACCGTTGCCAAATCCGCCAATTGTGCCGTCATCCGACCTACCGCTGCCCAACCTGAAGTATTGTCAAACTCTGATAAACGCAATTCATTCACCCATATCGTAGCGCACTTGGCCAAGCCATCATCATTGCTCACAAAAGTGTTTTTCTTGTCGTCCGGATTGCGCACCCCTATCATCAATACTGTCACATTAGCAACATTGGGATTTCCTCTCACGGAGATGCGTACATTTTCAGATAGCATTTTCGAAAATTCTTGCAATGCGCTGTAACCCGCAGGTCGATTGGCTTTCAGGTCTTGCAAATCTTTGATAACAATGTCAAAATTATTTTCCTCTGGCCAGATATCGTTATCATCATCCGTGAACCAAGGTGTTACCGACATCGGCATCTCATACTCGTAATAGTTTTGATCAAAGTCAGAACCCAAACGGACAAACACCGTCAAATCTTTGTTCTTTAATGCACTTTCCACTCCCTTGGCTTCTATGTGTGCAAACATGCGCAAACGCTTGTACTGACGCATGTCAAAGGTCACATTGCGGTAAGCGGCCTTGGCATCACCATCGTTTAAATTGCAAACGGTCATGGACAAAGATTGCTCATTCATGCTGCGCAAGTTGGCCGAGGCCACATCTTGTTCACGAATAATTCCTGGAGGAACTGCATAAGGCACTGGCTCACGGTTTCCGTTCTCTTCAATGTTGACCGCAGCGATATCAAACTCCGTAGGCTCATTATCATTGGGCTCCAACTCTTGTGGTCCTAAAAGACTACTGTCAAATTTTCGCCACTCTCCACGAACCAACTCCAATCGCGCGAAGCGCAATGTAACCGGCTGTTCCCAACCTTTCAAGAACATGCGGATATAACGAATAGAGCGAAAATCGGGAATGTTTCCTATTCGCTTTTCAAACTCTTTGATGGGGACTTTAAATTGATACCAACGAATCTCTCTTTCTTCTCCATCTGCAGTGGTCTTAGTGGTCACAAAACTATCGGTGATGTAATTGTCTCCGATGTTGTTTTCCCCCAAATCACCGGGGCGCAAGCTGACTTTGTATTGGAAATAACTTTCAATTTGATTCAGGGTGATATCTTGGTTGATATCCTCCGTATTGGGAACAGTAGTTGCGGCAATCGGATATCCCTCCGGGCTAGACGTATTGGAGTTTCCTTCATACCCATTGAATTGTTTGTAACGATCAATCGTATTTAAATTCTCTTGATCACTCTGACTGCCTCTGAAATAGCGAAAATCATCCGCTGCTGGATCTTGTGCAATTTTTCCGTAAGCATCAGCTGTCACATGACCTTGCACGGATGACAACCATTGCGAGAAAAACGTTTGCTCACCTCCCGAGGTCAAACCGTCCAATCCAATATCCTGCTGTGCGTATGACCCCGTGGTGTTGTCAAATGCATTGACTACATTGAAAGTAGAGGGATTGGGATAATTGCCCCATGTTCCTTGCAAAGTCGGCAGTGGATTATTGTCCGTTGGATAACCATTCTCAAAAGACAATTGAGAGTCGTTCAAAACGTCCTCTGAAACATTACCCAGATTGAAGTACAAATCACCACCATTAATATTGGGGGAGTCCGCATTAAAAGGGTCCATTAACCAAAATTGAATGAACTGAACGTTACTCATTTCAAAATCGGTTGTGGTCAATGCCCTTTGAATACCACCCCATCGTGTCTCTGGATCATTCAAAAAACCATTCTCATCCAAACCTGCTGAATAACCTGGCACACCATCCGGTTCATCAAAATTATACTGACCTCTCTCACTGGGATAATAAGTTAAATCCAATGAAGCAATGTTGGGTGGAGTTCCTGGTGGCAATTGTCTATTGGGAAAAACCTCAGACTCCAATATCTCTCGCATGCGATGATCACTTTGCATTTCCTCATCTACATTGGGAGGTGTCAAGGCATTGGAACGATAAAACAAGGGATCGATAACATACCAACTCAATCGTGCACGGTTGTAATTGTATATCAAACTATCCTCGATGTTCCCTTCAGGAAACAGACCCTGTTGAAGCTTGGGAGTGCTGGCCAAAAACCACTGATTGATACTCCGCAAATCGATGATGCTCTGACTGCCTTCAAAATCATCGATGTAAGAATTACCAATTTTAGAAATGGCTCTGCTATGCCCAGGAAAAAGCTTGGCAGCTTCCCCACTGAATGAAATGGTTGACTTGGCTTTGGTTTTAATAAATGGCAATCGATCAATCATCTCTGTGATGAATGGAACCTCTTCTTGATAATTAAAATCTGCACCCAATACCCAGTTGTTCACGGGTTCATCTCCTATGTTTACCTTCTGCGTTAGCGGTCGCTCGCGCAAATTCATCACCGTGGATCCCACCGTTAATTTATCACTGAACTTGTAATCAAAACGACTACCAATCATGGTCTTGAATTGCATATTGAACAGCGAGTTGCTCTCCACAGAAACCTTGATGGGATTACCGCTGTTCATCACCCCTTCATTGATGATCTTGACACGACCCAAGTTATAATCCACGGTGTAGTCTTGACCTTCAACCAACTTGATGCTACCAGAAGTGACACTTACAGACCCTTGAGGAATATTCATCGCGTTCAATGAAATGTCAGAACCCGATGCACTTTGGTATTGTCCTTTAATTCTAAATCGATTCAACTGAGGAAAATTGATTTGCGCTGATGTTTTTGTACTATCGTACAACGGTTGAAAAACCACTTGGCTTATCATTTGCTGCGCAGCTGAGGTATTTCCGAGACCTGCGATGATCTCATTGGACAAATGCTGGCCAAAAGGCTCAATGTGCGGGAAGAAAATCCTTCCCGTTTGCGCATCGATCAAACCTCCTTGCGTGGCGGCATTGGGAACAAAGTCAAAGAAGGCGTCCGGATAAGGCATTTGTTGGTTGTCAATGCGGTCCAAGTCCAACACTTGCAGTAGCAATTTACCTGACAAGGGATCGCGTTGAATGCTATTCATGTTCACTCCAGTGGAAGGATTGTTGTACCAAACATCCAAACGGAAATTCTCTGGAGATACCCCAAAAGCGCCCAAGTTGTAGACGTTCTTCATCATATTGTCCCACAATGGTGCGGGATCTCCATTGCTCAGCTTGACCATGGTGATGGACGACTTCAGCATTTTTAAGACCAAGGCATTGGGTGCAGCTACGCCATCTTGTGAAAAGGTTCCTACTTGATACGTTTGACCATTCAAGGTGTATTCAAATGCAACACCCAACACTTCAGCGTTATTCAGGGCCTGCTTCAACGAGATAAAACCCAATCGGGCATTGTAGGTAAATTCAGAACTCGTCAATTTTCTTGCATTTCCGACACGTTCATAATGCACCCCTTGTTTCAAACCCAATCCGAGCGCTTGAATGGCGGGGTTGGCATTGGTGAATCCCAAAATTTCTGGAGCACCCATCATCACATCATACAATGCGTTGTTGTCATTGTCCGGATTGGGAATCTGGTTGGGATTCATCAAACCCTGGAAGGCATAATCCGTTGACATGAAATTTTGACTTTCACCCAAATCAGAGAAGGTCAAAATATTTCTTACATCCTGTGTATTGGCTTGTTGGTTCACGACCCAAACTTCAATCCTGGTAATGTTGGCGCCGCTATTCACCACAGGCAAGGTCTCCATTGCCTTATCGTAAGAATTTCTGAAAAAACCTGAAAGGAAATAATGCCGATTGGCCTCGTAATTGTCCGCAGCAATGTCAAATTGCTGGGTCTGCGCACCGCCTTGAACCGTTATCTCTTTGCGCTCCCCTTTTTGTTGTGAAAGAACTGTGGTGTTTTTTAATTTTCCCCATTGGGTTTCAATCTTGGCTCCAAACAAGCTAGAGCTCCCTTGTATCAAAGAACCTGAAAGAGGCATCTGCACTGTACCCAATTCAATTTTCTTTACAATTTGGTCTTCATCCCCCGTGTATCCCAACTTCATTTGGTTCTCAAAGTCAAACTGACTCTCCGTGTTGTAATTGACATTGAGTTTCATTCGGGTTCCAATGTTACCCGTTACATTGAGCTGAATTTTTTGATCAAAATTGAAGGTGGTTACTTTGCGCTGGCGTTCCGGAATCCTTGGATTGTCAACCTTGGACATGTTCATTCCAAATGTCAATTCAGCGCTTCCCTGCGGGCGAATCTCAATCTCATTGGATCCGAAAATATTCTCAAAAGCATCTGAGTTGATTTTAAAAACAGGCGCAAACTCTCTTTTGGCTTGGTCATCCTCTTCTACCAACTCCTTCCAATATGCAGTGACGTTGTCTTTGAGTTGAAAATCCATGAACTCCTCGCGGGTCATTTGCGTAGCATTTCTGAAATCAATTCTGTCTCCAACCTTTTGCGACACCTCATACATCCCGGTAACTGGATTGTACTCCACATGGTACTTGATGTTTTTGGGAAGTGGCACCGCTATGCCAGAAGGATTAGGCGAGGGGTTGATGGGATCTTGATTGGGCCAAACGGGTGGTGTAATGGTCGTATCCACTTTGGTGATAACGCTCTCCCTTCTTCGGTAATAAACAGAACTTTCAATAGTGGTCACTGACAAGGCTACCCATGATGAGACCACTGTAATGACAGCAATAAACAACCAATGAACGATATGCCCAAAACTACGCTTCACTTAAATCTGCTTCAGTACCCATTTGATCCATTCTTCCAATCCTGCATTGGGCCATTCTTTCATAACCTTATCCAAGGTTTTTTCAGCTTTGGTTTTGTCCAATCCCAAGGAGGAAAGGGCTAATAACGCATCATGCTTTTGAATATTGTATGCAATTCCAGATTTCTCAGTGGTGCTCATATTCTCCAACTTGCCCATTTTATCGTGCAAGTCCACAATCATGCGCTCTGCAGTTTTCTCTCCAATTCCCTTGATGCGCTTCAAGCTAGCCACATCTTTCTGGACAATAATTGTTCTCAATTCATCTGCGGTCAGGCTAGACAATACTACGCGTGCAGTATTGGGTCCCACGCCACTTACAGAAATCAATTTTTTAAAAACCTCTCGGTCCTCTGGATTGCTGAATCCATACATTACCAAAGAAAAATCATTTCCGTTGATGTGCATGTGGGTGAATAAGGTTACTTCCCCACCGTCAGGCAACTGGCTGTAAGTACTCAGCGGTATTTGGATTAAATATCCCATACCGTTCACATCCACAACCGCGTGAACCGGGCTTTTTTCCAATAGTTTACCCCTAATGCTCGTTACCATAGCCTCTCATTTTTTTGAAAGGCTCGAAAATACAAAAAAACCCGCAAGTTTATGCGCGTCCTGTACCCTTGAATTGTGCATCCACTACTGCTATTCGAATCATATTAATGATTTCCCTTACAGAGCAGCCCATTTGAAGGATATGATAACTGTGATTCATGCCCAATAATACTGGTCCAATGACCTCATAACCCGCCGTTTCTTGTAATAATTTATAAGCAATGTTTCCAGCAGAAAGGTTAGGAAAAATCAAAGTATTCACTTGGTGTCCCACCAATTTAGAGAAAGGGAAATTCTCTTCCATCATTTCCTGATTCAACGCAAAATTGGCCTGTAACTCACCGTCCACCAAAAGATTAGGATAATCGCGCTGCAAAATAGCCGATGCTTTGGCCATTTTCATCGGGTCTTTTCCCTTGGCAGAACCAAAATTAGAATAACTCAATAACGCAATGCGCGGTGTAATCTTCATCTTACTGATGGACTCTGCCACCCTTAATGTAATTTCCACAATATCCTCTGCGGATGGATCCTCATTGACCGTTGTATCTGCAATGAACAATGGTCCTTTAAGGGTTTGTACAATGTACATTCCACACACTTTCTTTACCCCCTCTGCTGGTCCTATAACCTGCAATCCTGGACGAATAACCTTGGAATAATTTCTGGTCATTCCACTGATCATGGCATCTGCCATACCTGTTTCTACCATCATTGCTCCAAAATAATTCCTTTCACGCATTGACCTTACTGCATCCGTAAACGTGACGCCACGGCGTTGTTTTCTTTCAAAATAAATCTGTCCAAATCGCTCTCTATTGGCATCATTGGCTTCTACACGTGGATCAAAGATTTGGGCATCGCGCAAATCAATGTCCCATTCTTCCAACAACTCTCGAATGCGTTTTTCATCCCCCAACAAAATGGGGATGGCACATCCTTCATCTTTGGCCGCCTCAGCAGCTTTTAAAATTTTAATATTCTCGCCTTCAGCAAAAACCACACGCTTAGGTGATTTTCTGGCTCGTTCCGCAATTCCTCTGGACAAGGCATTGTCACGGCCAATGCGATTCAACAACTCTGCCTTATACGCTTCCTCATCTTTCATTGGAAGCTTGGCCACTCCACTTTCTACTGCTGCCTTAGCAACTGCTGTAGATACAACGTAGATCAAACGCGGATCCAATGGCTTGGGGATAATGTAATCTCTACCAAAACTCAATGATTGCAAGTTGTAAGCTTGTACAACTTCCTCCGGAACCGATTCCTTGGCCAAGGCTGCCAAGGCATGCACAGCAGCCAATTTCATTTCATTGTTGATACAACGTGCGCGTACATCCAAAGCACCACGGAAAATGAACGGGAATCCCAATACGTTGTTCACTTGGTTGGGATGGTCACTTCTACCCGTAGCCATAATAACATCTGGCCTTGCGGCCAATGCTTCATCATACGATATTTCAGGATTGGGATTGGCCAATGCAAAAACCACTGGGTTGTCCGCCATGGCAACGATCATTTCTTGAGAAACAATGTTTCCTTGCGATAATCCCAAAAATACATCCGCACCAACCATGGCTTCCGCCAATGTTCCCAAGTTGTCTTCTGTAGCAAATCTTCTTTTTCGATGATCCAAATCCTCACGATCCGCGGTAATTAATCCTTTGGAGTCATACATAAATACATTCTTGGGATTAGCACCCAACTGAATCATCATATCGACACAACTCAACGCCGCTGCACCTGCACCACTCACAACAATTTTCACCGTACCTATTTTCTTCTCCGCCAATTCCAAAGCATTGATCAAAGCCGCGCTGCTGATTATAGCAGTTCCATGCTGGTCGTCATGCATGATTGGAATATCCAATTCAGCTTTCAAACGCTCCTCAATTTCAAATGCTTCAGGCGCTTTTAAATCTTCCAAATTGATGCCTCCAAATGTGGGCGATATATTCTTTACGGTATTGATGAATTCATCCACGTCGGTGGCTTTCACCTCAATGTCAATACTATCGATGTCTGCAAAAATCTTGAACAACATGCACTTCCCCTCCATCACTGGCTTAGAAGCTTCAGGACCCAAATTTCCCAAACCTAAAATGGCTGTTCCATTGGAAATAACGGCTACCAAATTTCCCTTGGCCGTATAACGGTAAACATCATCTGGATTCTCTGCAATGGCCAAAACTGGCTCAGCTACTCCTGGCGAATAAGCCAAGGCCAAGTCTCGTTGTGAACTGTGCGGTTTGGTGGGTATAATTTCCAACTTTCCTGGTCTTCCCTGCTCATGGTAATCCAGAGCATCTTTCTTCTTGATGGCTTCCATTCTAATTTTTTTCGATTGACAAAGGTAACTGCGGAAATAGAATGAGCGCGGTTTGTTGGATAACATCTTCCA
>CANGVU010000022.1 GCA_947457325.1 Flavobacteriales bacterium
CCCGAGGGGCAATGAGATAATTACTTCTTCTTGTTCATTGACCCCTGATACATGCGTTCAATGCGTTGACGATTATTAACCATCACTACATAGCCTGTATCGCCAATTTTGAAGTTTTGAAATTTTTCCGTGGGCTTAATCGTGGGATACAAATGACGCAAGTCAACCAAGTCCATTGTCTCTTGAGTCCATGAAACTCCGCCTGGAAAAAGACTAGAGATATCCTCAAGTTTGGCGGATTTGTCTGGATGATAAGTCATCACATAGGCTTTTTCTTGTACAAAAGCATCCGGAACATTGACTTGAGCGGACAATGAGATGGTCAACACTCCAAAGAAAAGTAGAAATACGTTTTTCATAATTTTTGATTTCACAAGTTTTCAAATATAGGGCTTAATTTTGAGACCTCCTAATGGCCAATTTGGTTGCCTAAATATTTTTTTTTGAAATAGATTTTGATTTAAAATGATTCCGTGTATATTTGCACCCGCAAAATTGCACAGGCGATCTCGTAGCTCAGCTGGTAGAGCAATACACTTTTAATGTATGGGCCCTGGGTTCGAGTCCCAGCGGGATCACTAAACAAAACCTCACGAAAGTGGGGTTTTTTGTTTGATACTATCATATCTTTTCTACTAAAAGGAGAAGTAAAAGAAAAAAGCGCTATTTTCGTAAAATGAGAAAAATTTATTCAATAATCTTCTTAACCCTTCTGTGTCCATCTCTTTTTGGGCAAGCCAAATGGTCCAAGCGATTGGGAGGACCTTCATTTGAGGAGGGACTTGATATAGATACAGATATTGACGGCAATAGTTATACTGTGGGTTATTTCTCAGGTATTGCAAACATGACCGGTCAATACTACTCATCGAATGGTTTGTACGATGGCTTTGTGATCAAAAACGATTCTGCAGGCGTTTTGCAATTTGTTAAAAAAATTGGGGGTTCAAACAATGACAAAGCCCTAAGCATTGATGTATCTAGCAATGGTGATTTTGCCGTGACCGGTTACTTTTCAGAATCTTTAACCCTAGACAATACAACTATCAATGCCGTAGGTGAACAGGACATATTTGTGGCCAAGTTCCAATCCAATGGAGATTTGATTTGGATAAAAAACTTTGGCGGAAGCGGTGTTGAGCAAGGAAACGCCATTCACCATGACAGCAATGGCAATCTCATTATTACAGGAGAGTTTTCAGGAACATGTGACTTTGGCGGCACATCGCTTACGGCGGTGAACAATTCCATCGATGTATTTATTTTAAAATTGAACAACCAAGGTGAGGCGCTATGGGTTAAAAAAGGCAGTGGTTCAGCTACCGACAGAGGGGTTGATGTTGCCATTGATGATAACGGAGGAATATACGTCTGCGGCGAATTCAGTGACACTGTTGAATTTGATGTTGTACACAACAATCAAATGTACAATGCCATGTTTCTCATCAAATACAGTCCCAATGGACAAGAACAATGGTTCAGGCACATGGGCAGTGGATCTCAATTGAATGCCGGTTCGATAGCCATAAAAAACAACAATCTTTTTTTTACCGGTAATTTTGATGGCACGCTGTATTTCATTATCAACAAGGATCCAAGCAATAGCCTCGAAGGCATTTATGAGAACGCATTGTTTTTGGTCAAATATGACCTAAACGGGAACATCGTTTGGAAAACTGCCAACAGTTCAATGAGTGACATCCGATGCGGAAAAGTCGTCATTGATAACAACAATAAGATTTATGTTGCCGGTGATTTTCTTTGTCAGTTCAATGAATATGCCGACGAGTATGGCAGTGGAGTTTTCATCAGTCAGGGATCTTGGGACAATTTCATTACGCAATTTGACCAACAAGGCAATTGGGTGGAGGCCCGACAATACGGCGGAAGATATACGGATTACCTTTATTCATGCGCCATAAAAAACAATCAGCTCATCACAACAGGCAGCTTCATTCGCGACTATCTCATCACTGTAAACCCCAACCAATTTATTCAGTATGGAACCAACGGCTTTGATTATAACCTTTGGTACGGCGGTGGTAATTATTGCAATGACCCCTACTATTACCACTACGTCAACTTGATGGGTGCCGACCAAAACAATGGAATACACTCTGACGTTTTCATCAATTCGGCCATTGATTTCAATCGCGCTCCAATGGACTTCTTTTACAGATCTGGTATCAATTGTGAACGCGATTTCATTGAGCCACAATTTTATTTCAGCTATTCCAACATACCTATTCAGGACAGTGTTGTCAACTGTGGAACCCCAGGAATTTACGTTTACCAACAAATCTATGATTGGTGGCTCCGACCCAACATTGTGAGCACCTGGAGCAATGGAGTAGTCAATTGGGAAAGCTGGTTTGGGCAAACTGGAAATTACTCAGTTCAATATGAATACCCGGATGGCTGTTATATCTGGAACGACACACTGCATGTCACTTATAACCCAATACCTGAAAGACCATTGATAAGCGATAACTTACAATTTAACAATGCCTCATATAACACCAACTGGGTTTACGCATGTGAAGGTGATACGGTAGAACTTTGGAGTCCAAACTATGATGACACCATGGTAACCTGGACCTATGACAATCTCCCAATTAACCCGGATGAAATTTTGGTGTCAGGTGATTACTATGTCACACGGACTATCCCTGAGACTGGATGCACATCTTCAAATGGCGTTCGCGTTGTGTTCAAAGATTCTTTGGATATTATAGAACCTAGAATTAAAATTACTTACAATGGAAACATATTCGAATCTGACACACTTCACATGTGTATTGGTGAAAGTTTCAATGCATTATTTTATGACAGTCTGACCAATCCGCTAGCAGACATCAATACGTGCTTTCCAGACTTAACATCGATCAATTGGATCAGCAATGATTCCATTGCCAATGCTCAAATTGGGGGGAACTATATTCAAACCAATTGCTCGGCTTGGAATATGAAGCCAATTTATCCAGGAATATATGTCAGTGATTTTGCCGCAGAATTGGTCCGATACAATCCTTGTGGAACAGAAATCGATACAGTTCACCGTAGAATTATTTTCAATGTTCATGAACTCGAAGATTTTGAATGGGATTTTCAGATATTACCTGAGTTACCACTTTGCCCTGGTGAATCTCCCTATTTCTCATTAAGTGACACAACATTGAATGTGCTTTGGGATGGCGGGTTATGGTCACCCACGGCATTCTATCCGGACGCTGGTTCACACAATGTTTATGTGGTTGATACCATACCCTCTGATTGGGGATGCTCATTTATAAAAGATACATTGTTCCAGTTACACATCACAGAGCACCCTCAATTGGTCATCAATACCAATCCGATGAATGCCATCATTTGTCCCTTTGACTCTGTACTCATTAGTGCCAATACTAATTTAATCCAATACTGGGTGGGGCCTAATGGAAACATACCCAATACAACTTCTAACTTCTACACAGAAACACCAGGAAACTATTATGCCGTAGCTGATTATGGGGAGGACTGTAACGTGGTTTCAAATACTGTAGAACTCATTCAATACAATACGCCTTATTTATTGGCCAGTCCTTATGGGGTGATTTGTAATGGCAATCCCGTTACCATTACCGTACAAACCACAGAGGGAAGCGTAGTGAACTGGCTGCCTCCACTATCTGGAAGCAACATGAGCCAAACCATTTCGGAAATTGGAACCTACACTTGCAGCATTGATGCCTGTAACATCTACACCGAAATCTCGATGAATGTGATCATTGACTCAATGGACTTATTCATCGAAAGCACCGATCAAGATCTTACATTTTGTCCAGGGGACAGTATCATGTTAATGGGGCCCAATAATCTTGCGACTTATCAATGGACAGACCCTTTGAATAGTGAATTGAGCCAGTTATATATCGATGAACCCGGAGTCTACACGCTAATTGGCGCATCTGGCTCAGGCTGCAGGGATACGACATCAATTGTCGTGAATATGTTCAATGAATATCCTGATATCTCTGTGATGGAAGACACTACCATTTGTGCGCGAGAGGAGGCCTTTCTTCATGCTGATTCTGATGACAATATCATTTGGTGTAACTCCAATTCCTACACTGATTATTTGTCCAATGGTCCAACATATACTACTCCTCATCTTTTCGACAACCAAACCTATTATGTTTACGCAAGCACTGCCAATTGTCAATCGGAAATATATGAAGTCACTGTCGTCGTAGATGATCATTGTCGTGAGATTGATATTCCAAATATTTTCACACCAGATGATGATGGGCATAATGATTGTTTTCCAGATGATGAATACGATTATGATTTGGATTTAGACATCTATGACCGTTGGGGGAAAAAAGTTTTTCATAAAGAAAAATTAAAAGGTGGTTGGAAAGGATTAAATAATGGAGGTCAAAAGCTGAACAATGGCACCTATTTTTATGTCATCAAAGCTACTTTCTACGATGGTGAAACTGAAATTTACCAAGGAGATGTCATGATTCTTGAGAAATAAGAACACTTTTGTTTTCCTGCCTTTGAACATTTTTTGATACGAAAACCCTGTTTTTTATTTTTATTTGTGCAATGACAAACACTTTAGGGCGCCTTGCTATTTTAATAATTATCAGTGTTTCTTTTTTTTACCCGTCGAACTTTTCAGCCCAAAACTTTGAGTGGGCCAAATGGTTCGAAACAGATTCTGACGAAGACAATTTCAATGCAGTTTGCACGGATGACAGCGGGCATGTTTTTGTTGCCATTCAGTTCAACAATCTCATAACCATCGCAGGTGAAAGCTTCCAAACAGCACCGGTCGAAGATGTGCTCATCATCAAAATGGACAGCCTTGGAAATGCTATTTGGGCCAATCAAATTTCATCTCCGTACTGGGATCAAGTTAACGGCATCGACTGTGATGCGGAGGGCAATGTTTTTATCACCGGGCATTATTTTGGCAACTTGACCGTTGAGAACACCACCATGCTGGGCAACGCGGGTGGGCGAGAATTTTTCTTGATCAAATACAACAAGGATGGTGTTTTACAATGGACAGTTAATGGAGCCAACGTTTGGGACGAAGAAGGAACGGACGTGATGGTGACCAATGATGGTGGTGTGATTGTCAGTGGTCGTGGAAACAATACAGCACAATACGGGAATTTAACGCTACTAGCGCCGGCTGAAGGATGGTACATGCAGGAATTCATTGCTCGTTTTGATGCTAACGGAAACGGGCAATGGATCAGATCTTGCGGTCCTACCTATTCCAGCAGTCAATTCTATTCAAAAGCCAAGCTAGAAAAATCAATCGACAATAGCTTTTACATTGGATTTACTGCTGGGGGTGAGTACATCTTTTACGGTGATACCATCAGGCCCAATTATTATCCAGAATTTTCAGCAGGTTACGATGCGCTGATTGAAAAATGGTCTATGGATGGAGATCCGCAATGGGCTTGGACAGGAGGATCTATTGGCAGCGATTTGGTAGAGGACATTGCCGTTGACCATTTGGGAAGGGTTTACACGTCATTCAATAGTTTGGGTCAATGGACTTTTGCTGGTGATTCTATTTTGACCCCGCCCGGTGATTGGGCCACTACTGCCATCCGATTGGATGCAGAGGGCAACGAAGATGCCTATTGGACCATGTCTGGTCTCAAACTTTGCAACACGCTAGCATTAGAGGCAGATGGTCAAGGCAACATATGGGTGGGTGGAATGTTACGGTATGATGTGACTACCCCCTACGGAACAGTCAGCAGCAGTGGATTGGAAGATCGTGATGGTTGGTTTTACCGCATCAATTCTCAAACCGACTCCATTGACCGCATGGATGGTATCACAGGTCAAGGTTGGCAATTTGTGAATGGCATGGCCTATTGTCCTTTCACCGATGACCTTTACATTGGTGGCAATACCAGCGGGAGTATCCAAGCACCTGCCTACTTTGGGTGGACTGATTCACTGCCACAACCCTACGGTATCAACGGTGCTAGTTATCCTTATTTGTCTAAGTACAACTTGCTACCCTGTCAATCACCACTTGAAATCGCTTCCACTGATTCATTGATATGTCTCAATGAGTTGTTGTATTTGACAACCAACCACAATTTGGATTTTCAATTGTGGAGCGATTCATCCAGTTACTCCTTTCTAGAAATTAACGAGCCCGGAGTATACTGGGTACAAGGCTGGGACGAGCGCGGGTGTATGCAAAAGGATGAAATTAATATTATCCAAGGTCAATACATCACATTTACCACCATTGCCGATTTGCCCAGTTGCTTTGGCGCATCGGATGGTGGATTTGATTTAATTTTCCCGCCTTCTCAAAACATCAGTTCGTTGCAATGGAGCAACAATTTGGGAACCAACGAAGATGTTACGGGACTTGATGCTGGCAATTACAGTGTTACCATTACCAATGATGATGGCTGTGTGACCTCATTTAATTTTATTCTCCAACAACCCAGCTTGCTCAATGTCTTCATCAACAGCAATGCTGCGCAGCCCACTGCCATAGCCAATGGGGGAACTCCACCCTATTCGTTCGTATGGCAACCAGGAAATA
This sequence comes from Flavobacteriales bacterium, assembly GCA_947457325.1. GTDB lineage: Bacteria > Bacteroidota > Bacteroidia > Flavobacteriales_D > Sanyastnellaceae > CAMCTV01. Next base: position 6,581 of record CANGVU010000022.1, read on the forward strand.
TTGAAGGCGATACCCTACCTGAAGTTTCCGATGGAATCTATACGGTGACCGTTACTGATGCCAACGGCTGCACCGATGAAATGAGTACCACCATCGCTCACATTGATAATCATGCATTCAATTTAATGGCATATCCAAATCCAGCACGTAATGTCATAAACATCGGCACAAATGGTTTTCAAAAAATACAACTCATCAATGCCCTGGGGCAAGTTGTTTTTGAATCCAACACGTGCTCAAGCATTGATTGCTCCAATTTTGCTCGGGGTATTTATCAGCTAAAAGCTTCATCAGCGAGCGACAATCAACAAACCACCATCGTGTTGCATTAACGGACTGGCATTTTATTTTTCAAATCCCTGGATGATGATCCAACAGCCCACACCACTTGGTCGGGATGCGATGAATACAATTGATAACGCTCCTTGCTTTCCTTTACATCAAAGCGAACCCACTTCGTCTCTCCAGGCTTAAGCGACACACGCTGAAAATCAATCAAGCGAATGATAGGCTGTAAGTATTGACTGTAGCGGGTTTGAGCATACAACTGAACTATTTCTTCACCTTTTAAAAGTCCCTTATTGGTAATGGGAACTACGATCACATCTTTGTCCAAATTGTCATAACTAATTCCGCCGTATTCGTATTCGTTGTAACTTAAACCAAAACCAAATGGAAACAAGGGCCATCCTGAGCCGTCGATGTAATCATCACCGCGACCTGTAGGCTCATGCCAATAACTCAATGGCAATTGACCTTCATTCATGGGAAAAGTAATGGGTAATTTACCAGATGGATTTGTCTTTCCTGACAATATATTCACCAAGGCATTTCCTTGTTGCTCACCGCCATACCATATGTCAATCACAGCCTCGACTTTCTCAATCCATGGCATTTCGATGGCGCTTCCGCCAACCAAAGCTACCACCATAGGCGTTTCTAAACTGGCCAACTCGTTGATCCATAGCTCTTGATCGCCGGGGAGATTCAACGAGGAGCGATCTTGAAACTCACCTTCCTCTATGCCTCCTACAAATAAAATAATATCTGCCTTCACGGCCTTTTTCATGGCCACACTCAATTCATTTATTGGCGCTTTCATTTCTCGCCATATCAACTGTAACTCCCCATTGCCATATGATTCATAAAACACAATATGAATAGGAAAGCGTTGTCCTTTTTCCACTTTGATGGTTACTAGATCCCGATGATAGCTAACCTTTTCCAATCTATCTATCACCAATTGGTCTTTGATCCACATCTGAAATCCATCATTGCCTTGCAAGCCCAGCTCAACCTCACCTGTAATCGGTGATTCCCATTCTCCATCCACTACCAAACTATAATCATCCTTTTTCACACTTTCATCAGGCGAATAAAAAGTGTAATGAAAGTCAATTTTCGTCCATGACAAATCCTTCACTTTAGGCGATGCATAATTTGTCCCATTGTACAACTCCACCTCTAAAGCATGTAAGTTTGAGGCAGGAACTACTTCAAATGGATTGAAATCCCCTCTGCCCGGTCCTGGCAGGTATTCCAATGCTGCAAGCTCGCTTCCCCATTGCGATTGAATGGCATCCAAAACAGAGACCTTTTGATAACCTGAACCACTGTATCCGCCCAATCGACACTCCTTTGCATCTGATCCAACCACCAGTATTTTTTTTCGTTTGATATCCAATGGCAAAGTGTAATCCTGATTCTTCAAAAGAACCATCGACTTCTCCGCAGACTCCAAAGCCAACTTCTGAAACTCTTCTTTGTTGGTATCAAAATAAGTCGCATAAGGATTCTCAAACAAACCCAACTCAAACTTCACCCTGAGTACGCGCGCCACCGCTTCGTCCAATGCTGCTGAATTTACCTCACCATTGACGAAAGGCTTCTTGAACAAATCATCGTGCTGAATGGACGTTTGAAAAATGACATCCATTCCTGCCTCTATGGCTTGCTTTCCTGAATCATCATAGGACTTTGAGGTATTGTGCAAGACATTGGCACCACCAACTGCACCAGCATCGGAAATGACAAAACCATTGAACCCCCAATCGTTCTTCAAAGTCTTTCTCAACAATGGCGCATTCATGCTGCAAGGTTTTCCATTGAGCGAATTGTAACTGGTCATGATGGAACGACATCCTGCATCTACACATGCTTTAAATGGCGGATAATAAATATTGGCCAGGGCCATGGAATCCAAATGAACGGGATAGCTGTCCCGACCACCATCACCCACATTGGCTACAAAATGTTTTGGTGTAGTGATGATGCCTTTGGACTCAAAAGCCCGAACAAAAATGGACCCCATGACTGCATTCAAATAGGGATCTTCACCATAGGTTTCTTCAACCCTACCCCACCGCACATCTGTGGCCACATTGATTACCGGAGACAATACTTGTCGCCAACCGCGTTGTTGACTTTCCACAGCAATCGCATCACACACCCTCCTCATCAAATCACGATCCCAAGATGCAGCCAATGCGATGGATTGCGGATAAGCAACTCCGTCCTTGCCAACGACACCATGCAATGCCTCCCCAAAGAAAATGCCCGGAATGCCCCACCTTGTTTTTTCAACCAAAAAACGTTGAATCTGATTGATCTCTTCCACTTGTCTTCGTGCAGTCCAAGTTTCATTATAATTCAACATTTGCTGACCCGGCTGATCATCCATTCCTTGAATACTAATCTCGATACCAAAAATTCCGTTCTGGTACCGAGCAGTGTCAAACCGCTCGTCATGGGCGATCATGAAAAGTTGGTAAAACTTCTCTTCCAAAGTCATCCGGCTTAAAAGATCATTTACCCGTTCTTCTATGGGAATCGATGGATTCTTGTACGGCAAATAAGGTGAAATTTGCGAAAGCAAAGTTTCTGTATTGGCACATAGCATGCCCATCAGAAAAAACATCCTCCATGTTTTCATTGGGGAAAGATACTACATGGGTTGTGAGAATGCCA
>CANGVU010000023.1 GCA_947457325.1 Flavobacteriales bacterium
AAGTTTCGCTTCACGCTTACTCAACAACGTGTTATTCTCACAGTCATAACGTTATTCATGTTGTTTTTTTTATTGCCAGACAACACCGGGAGTGCGGGATTTATCTCAGTGCGCATTCAAGGTTGGTTGGCTTTGATGACAATTGTTTTTATATCTGTTTCAACTGTTTCCAACCGGCTAGCATCGACGACAACCATTTTCATGTTGGTTGCGCATTTTGCTTTGGTTAATTTCCATGCTAAAGTTGTCCGCAAGGATGGCAGTTTTTTGGAGCAATGCACAGTTGCGCAGCAATACATACCAGCACATTCGGTGCTTCATTTTGAAGATCTGTCAGGAGATTGGCGCTTTCAACATTTTAGCAATTTCATTGCTCTCCAAGCAAAAGATGTTGCATGCACAGAGAATTATGAGGCCAATGTTGATTATTTCCCGTTGCGTTTTAAATCTATGCGTAGAGAGGTGGTGGATTCTTTGAATTGTTTAGAGCAAAAATTGATCATGAAACCAGTGGTGAAAGATTCAATTTATGAGAGTACATTGAAGAAAAGACTTACCCAAGGGAATCGCATCGTTTTCGAAAATGAAGCGATTGTATTGCTTCAATCTAAGAAATGAAACGTGTTAGTCCTGAGTGGGGGTGATTTCTGTTTTTTTTGAACTTTCCTTTTTTCTTTTTATTTCATGATTAAAGCCAATGGTAAACCACTGCCTATCTTTTTTCAGCAATCGGTCGTTGTAGCAAAAGCCAAAGTTGAATTGGTTGTTTTTATTGACTTTTAATTCAATATCTGCCGAGTAACGCCATTCCTTTGAAAGCCCATATTGAATCAACTGATCATTGCTCCAGTATTGAACTGCATTGAGCCAATAGAAGTATTCTACTCTTGCGTTTAACCTGAGTTTCTTCCACTCAGGCGTTGATAATTTCAATCGGCTTCTCAAAAGAATTGGACTTCGTTCCCAAGTCAATCTTTCCAATTGAATAGCGTTTCTCCATGAACATTCAAATCGATTCTGATCTTTTTTTGATCGCAATAGTTTCAAGGAAACTGACAGTCGCACTCTGTTCCCTTGATCCCCATTCGCATCATTCAGTATTGCATTTTCATTTGGAAATGCAGTCCATCGGTATTGCAGTGCAAAGGAGAGTATTTTCTTGGGTTGAAAATGTTCAGTTAAAGCAATTCCACTCTTGGACCAGCCTTCAGAATTGTAGCGCTGAAGCAGTTGAAGTTCACTTTGCCATTTTTTATTGTGTCGGGTTGAAACGGAAGCAGCGCTCCATAGTCCTGTCTGCGCATTGAAAGCCTGCGCAATAAAAATGAAAAGAACTGTAAGTAAACGCTGGCGCATCAATGAACGATTTCTAATGTTGGAACATCAACCACTTGATTTTTATCTGAGATGGTTACTTTTTCCAATATAGTTTTAGTCATTTCTCCAGTAGTTAAATCTTTCGAGAGAACATAAACCTGATATTGACCATTTTGCAATTGATCAAATGAAAATAAACCATCGGCACCTGTTCTAGTGGATTCATGGTAATGGCTTCCATCACCATAAATCAAGTAAACCCGCTCATCGGTAATGGCGGTTTGTGCACCAATTTCATCTAACTGACCTTGCTGACCTACATCCAGCAAAAATGATGTGGTTACATCATCAGGATCCGGAACATTGAAGTTGTCTTTTGATACCAATTGAATCATGTCCCCGTTTTTGGTCAAGTTGAATTGATTGCTGAGATTATTAGACAATGCAGTGAACACAGCGTTGACTATGGTTGTGTCATTGTCACTGTAATTGAATGAAATGGATACCCCTGTTCTACCAGCCAATTGCGGATCTCCATTGCTAACCCAGGTTGGGTTGTTGAACCAGAAATAGTAATTGGCACCATTGGCTTGATTGATGATGAAATAGTCTCCATGTTCTATTTGCGCACCTGAAGTAACGGTGAGGTCTATGATTTCAGGTCGGCCCAAATTGATGTTTTGTCCGACTACTTTTCCTTGAATAGAGCTGCTTCCTCCAGGACCTTCAGGTTTGGTGCAGGCAATAAGTCCACTGGACAATGTTAGAGCGATGATAAGGTTTCTCATAATACCAATATTTTTTTAAACGAAATGACTTTGTTCTTTTGTGTGATTTTCAATGTGTATAGACCTGCCGGAATTTTTTCCAATGAAATGGAAATTGAATTGGATTGATCTAGCGTTCCTAATTCTTTGGATTTGATAAAAATTGTTTTACCCAACCCATCTACCAGGGCGATATTTTCAATGCTATAATTGGCTTGAACATGCATCGTCTCTCCATTGTGAATGGGGTTGGGATAGAGGATGGTTTCAGTACTTTGTTGTGGTTGATTGAATCCAAGCGACAAGTCGCAAGGGTTACCAAACATATTGCTGTCCATCCATGCTGTGCGATCTAAAATCCAGGATTTCAAATAATCAATTTCCTCTTGGTAAGTATTGCCAATAAAATTATTGGGCCACACATAAGTGCCCAATATGGGCCAACGTTGAAAATGTCTTTGACTAGCTTCTTCTAATGTTGCAGCAACACTGTCAATGTAGTTCATCAAGTAATCATCACTCCATCTACCTTGTCTTAATTCTTGCCATCTGCAATGGGTTTGATTGGCGTAAACACTGTCCTCTAATAAACGATGCCACCAAAAAGGATTGTCCAATCCACCGGCACAGAAATTATTAAAATCCATCTCCCATCCCTCCACATTGGGACCATTGCAATAGTCTGAATTTCCGAGCGCAATGTTGAAATCCCACAGCGGACCGGCATGGATTTTCCCACCTTCACTCAATCGCTCTTTGTATAAAAAAGTAGAAATGCGGTATCCATCCACGTTCTTCGTAATCTCATTGGCTAAAAAGAAATCGATGAAAGATCCAGGATCTATAAATTGTGAATATCCCAATAAGGGGTGATTGAATAGTAAGTTATCCATTAAGACATTTTCCCAAGTAGTTACATATCCTTGGATATAGTTCAATTGACTGGAATGGAGTTCAATGATCTCGGGGTCATGCAATTGAAAAGTGATCAAATTATTACTTGGAGCAGCGCCAAAGTAAGGAGACTCCCAGGCAACAACGCCACCGGCTGTCGTTTTGTCAACTTTAAAAATGTACCCACCTGTAAGTTCATTGTCTATGGTGTCTGCGGGCATCAAAGGATCGATGTTTACTCTACCGGGATTTACTTTGATTCTCTCCATGAAAACATAAACACCCATGTATTCACCATTGAGGACCAACTCACAAAATTGAGTACGAGGTGCCCAACGTCCTTGGTCTCTTCCCATTTGGTAAGTCAGGACATTGCGCATTAAAGATTTGTCTGTGTATGGTGCGTAAAGAATCCAATCGTTGTCTGCGGGCCAGTCAAAAATCGATGCGTTGTAATTTACGCTATCAGGACCTCGGGTTTCTAAGCCATACGATCTAGCCGGAAAGCCATTGGAAGATGAGCCTCTTCTCTCGATGGCGATGAGTCCACTGAATTCGTTGAAATCATCACTCAGGGAATTGGTTGCGCCGTTGCCATTGTTGATGATACCCATGGTGCCATTGATTTTGGGTTCGTCAGGTATTGTGACTCCATAGGTGTCTACAACAACAATGGGTAAATTGGAGGAGTAAAAGGAGAAAGGAGGTGTGAACCAATTGGGTGTTGCGTTGAACATTGCAGCAGGAGTGGTCAGACCAGCATGAAGAAAAGCACGAGAGGTAAAATCAGACGAATTGGTGCTTTGATTGTGTGTGGCAATGGCCAAAACGTTGTTTCCTGTGAGCAATAATGAAGAGGTGATATTGTTTGAAATGACAAACTGTTCCGGATTTTCTCCATTGTACATTACCGCTTCATGTGATCCTGAGGCGGGTTCGTTGAAAGCAGGTGTTACACCTTGATCAATGCTGCCACGAGCGATTTCGGTGCCGTTCAGGTAGGCTATAAATCCATCATCATAGTCCATATTAAGGACCAACTGATGAATGAGACTTGGGTCAGAAATGTTGAAAGCGATACGCTGATAAAGGCAGATGGTCCCTGTTGGAATGGATGTAGCGTCGTCGTTGTCTCCAAAGCCAAATCCACCCTGTCCTGCGGGCCAAGAGGTATCGTCGAAGTTCAATGAGTTCCATTCATTGATGGAAGAGGTGGGGACAAAATATTTCCATGTGTCATTGTCAAAAACAATGGTTTCCCAATGATCAACCTGCGCCAATATCCCATGCAGACATGAACTTAAAAATACTGTAATGAATAGACTCGTCTTTCCCCATTTCATGAGTGGAAAGATAAGAATATGTTACGGGAATTTAAAGATTTAGTTTTCAGGGTATCCTGCCTCAACCCATTTGCGACAAGCCTCTATCTCACAATCAGATAGTTTTCCTCCCTTGGGCATGGCTGAGCATTGACTCAGTTGCTCAATGGAGCACAACCAGAATCCTGAATTATCGGCATTTTTAACTTCAACGAAATTGGTCAAAGGGATGCCCGCTGAAGGATTGGAACCGGAGTGACAACCAGTGCAATTGGACTCCATGATGGATTTTATGCGCCCGTTGTAAGAGAAAATGGTATTGTCGCATTTGGGTGTGCCATATAAAACGGTTTCCACGTCGTAATAGCATCCACTAATGGCACCGAGCATAAAAATAAAAATCAAGTATTTTTTCATATTTTAATTATTAGGTGCTCCAGCATCGAGCCATTTGCGGATGATGGTTTTTTGGCAATCGTTCAAGCCGGTGGTATTCTTAGGCATAAGGTTCATACCATTGATTTGCATGATGCTGCTCCAGAAAGCACTGCTGTCTGATACTACATCATTCCAAGTATTGTATTGGTGGTTGTTGTTTTCTGCATTGGCAGTAGTATGGCATCCTTGACAATTGTTTTCAATAATTGGCCAAACACCCGCGCTGAAGGTGTATACTGAGGTGTCACAACTTGCGCATGAATTGTTCTTGGCTCCCTGATTAATCCACTGTTGAATCAGATTTATTTCTGCCGAAGTGAGTGATCCGTTGCCGGGAGGCGGCATGATTTTATCAGGATTATCTTCAGTAATGGCATCAAACAAATCGCTGTTTCCCGCGTTTCCGGGGGCAATACTCCCTGTGCTGATGATTTGCACGTAATCAGCGAGTACAATACCTTCACTTGCTGATCCAGCATCATGACATCCTGACATTGCACAATTCGATACAAGAATGGGAAGAATGGTGTTTTGAAAGTAGACGGTATCTGGAGAACAGTTTTCTGAAACAGTGGGGTCATTAGAAGGATCAGGAATGGGCACGTCATGTTTGCACGCCATGAATATTCCTAGTGCAGTGATTATAGTGGCAGCAAATGCGACGTTTATTTTCATGAATTTTTGGATTTATTCATCCCAGGAAATGACAACCTTGTCTGTAACGGGATGGGATTGACATGCCAAGATCCATCCTTTTTCAACTTCTCGGGGAGACAATGCATGGTTGACCTTCATGGTAACCTCACCCTCCAACACCTTGGCCTTGCATGATGTGCATATTCCTCCTTGACAAGAGTAGGGCGGATCCAATCCCAATTCAATTCCTACTTCTAATAAACTCTTGCCATTTTTGTCAATAACGGTTTCCGTTCTGGTACCGTCAATGATTAATGTAACTGCGCTTTCACTCATGGTTATTCGTTTTTCAAAATTTCTTTCAATGTATTTGGATTGCTCCACTCAAAAGGTCCTTCAATGCGCTGCACTTGCTCCCCTTTTCGATTGTAAATATAAGTCATTGGAATGCTGAACACTTTCAAGTCCTTTAATGAAGGTGTCCGGATAATATTCAAAGCAGTTCTGCTTTTGATGTCATCAATGAACGAGAAATTATCATCCGTGATACAGATGATGGAAACCCCAGCCGATTGATAGGCTTTTTTTACCTGGGCAATTTCCGGAAGTTCACGCATGCAAGGTCCACACCAATGGGCATAAAAATGAACGATGGTAATGGAATCCGCGGCAATGGTCAAAGGCACAATTTGCCCGTCTCTTTTCTCAGTTTGAATATCTTGAATCGCAATGCTGTGGGGCCATTGTCGATAGATCCAAAAGATGGCTACGCCGGAAAGCAGTATCCAAAATCCATATTTCTGAATCCAATTTTTCATGTCTTAATAATCAAGCATGGCTTGCAAATGGGCTTTTATATTTTCAATGTTGGGCAGGTAGGCTTGTTCCAATGTGCTGTTCAAAGGTATGGCCGGTGTTACTTGGCTGCCGATGACTTTTGGCGCAGCTTCCAATGATTCAAAGCAGTTTTGGGCCACCCATCCTGCAAGCGCTTGGGCAAAACCATTGTTGGCTGGCTCTTCTGTGAGTACGAGGCAACGATTGGTTTTTTCCACGCTCTGTTGAATCAAGTCGTAATCTATGGGATTTAATGATCGCAAGTCAATGATTTCAACCTGTTCCTCCATTGATTTGCATGCCATTTTTGCCCAATAAACGCCCATTCCATAAGTGATGACGGAAATGGATTTTGTAGCTTTGGCTTCTTGTACAACACGACCTTTGCCTATTGGGATTACATAATCTTCACTGGGTTCAATGGTCCGGGCATCATCTGTACCTTTCACTTTGCTCCAATACAATCCTTTGTGTTCTAATACAACCACCGGATTGGGGTCGTGATAGGCTGCTTTTAATAGTCCTTTCAAATCCGCACCTGTGCTTGGGTAAACGACTTTTATTCCGCGAATTTGCAACAAGACACTTTCTACGCTACTGCTGTGATAGGGACCGCCGCTTCCGTAAGCTCCAATAGGCACGCGGATAATGCAGCTTACTGGCCATTGCCCATTGCTCAAATAATAACTTCGTGATACTTCGGTGAACAATTGGTTCAATCCTGGCCAGATGTAATCAGCAAACTGAACCTCAACAATGGGTTTGAGTCCAACAGCACTCATACCTACGGTGCTTCCAATGATAAAGGCTTCTTGTATGGGGGTATTGAAAACCCGATTGTCTCCAAATTTTTCTGCCAATGTTGCTGCCTCTCGAAACACTCCGCCCAATCTTTTTCCTACATCTTGCCCGTAGAGCAAAGCGTTCGGATCTTGCGCTAAAATCTCTTGCATGGCAAACAAAGCGCTGTCCACCATTACTGTTGCCTCTTTTCCTGCAGGGCTGCGTTCTCCGCTTTCTTGTGTAATGGGTGTCGGGGCAAAAATGTGCTCCATCAATTGATTCGGAGCAGGATCTTCCGCAAGCAATGCTCTCTGGTATTCCTGCTCGATGCGTTGTTGTTGTGAATGCCAAATTTCATCGATGGCTTCTTGGGCAAATCCCAATTTCATCAATTGTTTTTGAAACTTGGGAAGTGGATCGCGCTTTTGGGCCTCTTCCAAATCATCCCGATACCATTCTCTTCTAACCCCACTGGTGTGATGCCCCAGCAATGGTACTTTGCAATGCAATAACCATGGTCTGCGATTTTTACGTATGTCGGTGATGATGTCGTGAATAACGTCATAACTCGCAACGAAATCGGTTCCATCGATGCTTTTAACTTGTATACCTGGATAAGCTTTGGCCAAAGTAGTGGCGTCACCAAATCGTATTTCCGAAGCATGCGCGCTGATGTCCCATTCATTGTCTTGAACAAAATACAAAATGGGCAACTGCTTTAGTGAAGCCATGTGCAAGGCTTCAGACACTTCACCTTCAGTCATTGAGGCGTCTCCCAATGAACAAACCACAATCGGATTGTTGTTGGGGTCTGTTTTGTCATGAAGTCCGTTTTGTTCTTTATACCAAAGTCCCATGGCTACCCCCGTTGTCGGAATGGCTTGCATTCCGGTGGCCGAACTTTGATGAGGGATTTTAGGAAATCCCGGTCTATTCAGGGCAGGGTGGCAGTAGTAAGAACGGCCGCCAGTAAACGGATCTGACTTCTTGGCCATCAATTGCATCATCAATTCATAGGGCTGTATGCCAATACCCAATAAGATACTGTCATCCCTGTAGTAGGCGGAGAGATAATCGATTTCTTTTAATTGTAATCCGAGGGCCAATTGGCAAGCTTCATGGCCCCGTGATGTAGCATGGACATACTTTGAAGTAACCTTGGCATTGGTCTCATAGATGTCTGATAAACTTCTGGCCTGACACATGAGCTCAAAACCTTTCATCAGTTTTTCTGCATTGAGTGCCTTGGATCTTATACTTCCCACGTTCATGACACAAAAATAATAGGTAATGGGGCATTCACCCCCTTTCTTCTTTGTTGTATTTTTGTATGGTGGGAACTTTGTTTTACAAATACCAAGGAACAGGCAATGATTTTGTTGTCTTGGACGGCCGGAAATGGACAGATGTTCCTTCTCAGGAATGGATTCAGCGCATCTGTCACAGAAAATGGGGTGTTGGTAGTGATGGTCTTGTGATTGTGCGACCTTCCTTGGAGAATGATTTTCATATTGATTTTTACAATCCGGATGGTTCTCAAAGTTTTTGCGGCAATGGATCACGCTGTGCTGTTGCCTTTTACCATGATTATTTTGACTCAACCAAAAACGACTTCGTTTTTTCTGCCATTGATGGTTTGCACAAGGCCCAATGGACCAATGATCTGGTAAGCATTAGTATGAAAGATGTTCACGCGAGTATGGATTCTCCTTGGGGATGTTTTATGAATACAGGTAGTCCACATGTTATGGTTCCCGTTGAGAATATTGAGGAGATGGATGTTCAAGCAAAGGGTGCTGAAATCAGATACAATGACTACTTCAAAGCAATGAAAGGAACCAACGTTAATTTTATTCAGAAGATTTCAGACGATTGGCATCTCAGGACTTATGAACGCGGCGTTGAGGCTGAGACCTTATCATGCGGTACGGGGGTTACTGCCTCAGCCTTGTATATTTTAGAAGAATCCCAGCGAAGCGGGCAAGTTCGATTATTGACTCGTGGAGGGATTCTGGAAGTTTCTGCGGATCGCCAAGGTCCATATCAATTTACAAACGTATATTTGAAAGGCGCCGTGCAAAAAGTATTTGAAGGAAAATGGAGTTTATGAGAAAGCATCTTAGCATATTGATTGGTTTAGTTCTTACAGCACAGATGTTAGTGGCCAGGAGTCCCATTGTTTCTGTATTGACTTGTTCTCCGGGTAGTGAATTGTACAGTGTATTTGGGCATTCGGCACTTCGGGTTCAGGATTCACTAGACGGTAAGTTCTATGATGTCGTTTACAATTATGGT